>JAYUUU010000398.1:0-3379 GCA_043754395.1 Vicinamibacteria bacterium | reverse complement strand
GTCACGGAACCCGACTGCACGAACGGTCTGCTCCTGGATGGATTTCCACGCACCGTGAATCAAGCTGAGGCTCTGGACCAACTGGTCAAGGATCGCGAGATGGAACTCGTGGTCATGAACTTTGACGTGCCCCGCGCGGTCCTCCTTCGTCGGCTCTCGGGAAGGCGTTGGTGTCCGACCTGCCAGGCCACCTACCATCTTGAAACCTCGCCTTCCAGGAAGCTGGGGATTTGCGACCAGTGCGGTTCCGGTCTGATTCAGCGGGCCGACGATCGCGAGAATGTCGTGGCCAAGCGCCTCGAAGCCTATGAGGCGCAGACCGTTCCCGTGATTCAGCACTACGAGCGCCGCGGACCGGTTCATCTGGTAGACGGCTATCGCGATGTGAACGAGGTCTTCGCCGGGATCGAGCAGTACCTCAAAGGCGCCAAGTCATGACCACTCTTCGTTCCTTCGCCGAGATGGAAACCATGCACCGAGCGTGCAGCATCGTCGTCGAGACGCTCGAGCTCCTCGCTGAGAACACCAAGCCAGGTGTGACTACGAAAGACCTCGACCTCCTCGCCGCTGAGAACCTCAAGAAGCGCGGGGCAAAGTCGGCATTCCTCGGTTATCACGGCTTCCCGGCCACCTTGTGCGCCTCCGTCAACAACGAGGTCGTCCATGGCATCCCGGGCAAGCGCGTGCTCAACGAGGGCGACATCATCGGCCTCGATTTCGGCGCGATCGTCGATGGCTACTACGGCGACGCCGCGCGCACGGTGGCGGTGGGGAAGATCTCACCGGAAGCCGAGCGGCTCATGAAGGTGACCAAAGAGTCCCTCGAGCACGCCATCGAGACGGCCTACCCCGGAAAGCGGCTGGGCGATCTCGGCCACGCGGTCGAAAGCCATGCGGTCAAGCACGGCTACACCGTGGTTCGGGAGCTCTCCGGCCACGGCATCGGCCGCAAGCTCCACGAAGACCCCCAGGTTCCAAACTTCGGGCCTCCCGGAAAGCGCGAGCGTCTGCAGCCCGGAATGTGCCTCGCCATCGAGCCCATGCTCAATGCGGGAGCCGCACCCACAAAGACCCTCGCCGACAACTGGACCGTGGTTACGGCCGACGGATCGCTTTCTGCGCATTACGAGCTTACAATTGCGGTGACGGAACACGGTCCGTGGGTGTTGTCGGAGCCGTATCCCTTCGCGAACAGCGTGCGTCATGCGTAGTCTGTATGGCCAAGAGCGAGCGAATTGACGCGGAGCAAGCCAATTGAGATGACAGCACGGGTTATGGAAGTTTTGCCGTCCTCCCTGTTCAGGGTCGAAACCCTTGGAGAGAGTGGCAAGGTCCGCCAGTTGACCGCCCATTGCGCTGCCCAAGACGCGTTACGCGTCCGGCCGGGCGATGTGGTGGTTGTCGAGTTTTCACCGTTTGACCTTTCGCGTGGCCGCATCGTTCGATGCGTCTAAGGCGAAAGATCAGCAAAGAGTATTAGGAAACGGAGTTTCAAGAAGTGAAGGTCCGATCATCGGTCAAGAAAATTTGCGTCAAGTGCCGCGTCATCAAGCGGCAGGGCGTCGTCCGCGTCATCTGCGCAAACACCAAGCATAAGCAGCGGCAGGGGTAGAGAATGGCTCGCATCGCAGGCGTCGACCTCCCTCGAACCAAACGGGTCGAGACAGGTCTCCAGTACATTTACGGCATCGGTCCACACCGGTCGTCGAAGATCCTCGCCGAGGTGAAGATCGATCCGAACGTCCGGGTCAAGGATCTCTCCGAAGAAGAGGTGAGCCGGATCGCCAAGGCGATCGAGGCCCAGGGTGCGGTGGAAGGCGACCTGCGCAAGCAGGTGTCGCTCGACATCAAGCGCCTGATCGAGATCGGCTCGCACCGAGGCTCCAGGCACCGCCGGAATCTCCCGGTCCGCGGTCAGCGGACGAAGACGAACGCGCGCACCCGCAAGGGGCCCCGCAAGGGCGCGCGCACGGTCAAGAAGTGACGCCGCACCAAACTCACCAGGACTAGAACAGCATGGCAGCCCCAACTACGACCCCTCCGGCGAAAGCCGAAACCGGCAAGAAGACCCGCAAGGAGCGCAAGCATGTGCCGCACGGCACGGTGAGCATCCAGGCGTCCTTCAACAACACCAAGATCACCATCACCGACGCCGCGGGCAACGTGATCGCGTGGTCGAGCTCGGGAAGCCTCGGCTTCAAGGGTTCGCGCAAGGGCACGCCATTCGCGGCCCAACAGGCGGCCACCACCGCAGCCACCAACGCGAAGGATCACGGGCTCAAGTCCGTCGACGTTCGCATCCAGGGCCCGGGCAGCGGCCGCGAATCGGCGATCCGCGCGTTCACCGCGGTGGGCGTCGAAGTGAAGTCGATCCGCGACATCACGCCCATCCCTCACAACGGCTGCCGACCGCCCAAGCGCCGTCGCGTCTAGTTCAGAGCAAATTAAGGCAAGCACACACACATGGCTCGATATATTGGACCCACCGGGAAACTCTCCCGCCGCGAAGGGATCAACCTCTTCCTCAAAGGCCGCCGCGATACGTCCGGCAAGGCGGCGATCGAAAAGCGCAACTATCCGCCCGGTCAGCATGGCAGAAACGCCAAGCCCAAAACCCAGGGCTACGGCCTGCAGATGCGCGAGAAGCAGAAGGTCAAGCGCATCTACGGCCTCCTCGAGCGCCAGTTCCGCCGCACCTTCGACCGCGCCTCCCAGCAAAAGGGTGTCGTGGGCGAAACCCTCTTGATCCTCCTCGAGCGTCGTCTCGACTCCGCGGTGTTCCGCATGGGCTTTGCGGCGTCCCGCGCCCAGTCGCGCCAGCTCGTCGGGCACGGTCACGTTCGGGTCAACGGCAAGAGGGTCGACATCCCTTCGTTCGAGGTCAGCCTCGGCGACGAGATCTCCCTCTCCGAGCGCGCCACCAACCTCAAGTTCGTGGCCGAGGCCATCGAAGACGCGAAGGGCCGCACCGCCCCTCGGTGGATCGAGCTCGACCCCGCGGCCCGCAAGGGCAAGGTGAAGGCCATGCCGTCGCGAGACGACGTGAACTTCCCGATTCAAGAGCAGCTCATCGTCGAGCTTTACTCGAAGTAGACACCGAAATTCCAGCGCGCTCCGCGCTCTGGAATTTTGGTGCTGGCGTTTTTCGTTTCACCCCTTTACATCCAGCAACCAGCACCGACCCTAAGGAAACAAAACCAAGATGCTTTGGAAAGGCTTTCAGCGCCCCCGCCACCTCGACATGGACGACGAGGTCTCAAACGACACGTACGGCCGCTTTTTCGCTCAGCCCTTCGAGCGCGGTTTTGGAACCACGGTCGGAAACGCGATGCGTCGCGTGCTGCTCTCGAGCATCGAGGGCGCCGCGGTCACCGCGATC
>JAYUUU010000397.1:0-1735 GCA_043754395.1 Vicinamibacteria bacterium | reverse complement strand
ACACTCTTCTCCGCGCTCGGCGTTGTCGCCATTCTCCTCGCCGCGGTCGGCATCTATGGCGTCATGTCGTTCTCGGTCAGTCAGCGCACCGTGGAGTTCGGGGTCCGCATGGCGCTTGGCGCGGGATCCGCGAAGATCCTGCAGATGGTTCTTCGGCAGGGCGCGCGCCAGATCGTGCTTGGCCTCTCGATCGGTCTCGCCATTGCTCTCTCGATCGCCACGTTCGGCCGCGACGGCATTGCGAGCATGCTGTTCGGCGTCAGCGCTCTCGATCCCGTCACCTACTTCGCGGTGTTCGGACTCGTGACTCTGATCTCCTTGTTCTCGGTGTTCGTGCCCGCGAGGCGCGCCACCCGAGTGCGGCCGATGGTGGCGCTGCGGGCCGAGTAACCATTCATCGACTCCGGCCCGTTCGACCGAAGTCTATGATCGGCCCTTGGTCCCCCCGCAGGCGCCGTCGAAAGTCGGAAAATTCGAAATCCTGGGTTGCCTGGGTCAAGGTGGCATGGGGACGGTCTACACCGCCCGGGACCCCGCCCTCGAGCGTCTCGTAGCTCTCAAGACCATCGCCCGCGAGGCCGTCGACAGCGAAGAAGCCAGGGAGCGTTTCTTCCGCGAAGCGCGCGCGGCCGGGCGGCTCCAGCACTCGAACATCGTCACCGTCTACGAGGCGGGGGACTTCGAGGGCATGCTGTACATCGCGATGGAGCTGCTCGAAGGCCAGGACCTCGCGCGCGTCATTCATGTCACCCGCAGCGTGGAAGACAAGGTCAGGATCATCGTCGAGATCTGTCGCGGCCTCGACTACGCCCACAAGAAAGGCGTGATTCACCGGGACATCAAACCCGCGAACATCCGGATCCTCCTCGACGGAGCCATCAAGATCCTGGACTTCGGCATCGCCCGGCTGGGTGAGGCGCATATGACCCAGACCGGCCTCGTTCTCGGCACACCGAGCTACGTGGCGCCCGAAGCGCTGAAGGGCGGGCGGGTCGACCACCGGGCGGACCAATGGGCGGTGGGCATCGTCCTCTACGAACTCCTCCACGGAAGGCGGCCGTTTGCCTCTCCGAACTTCGCAACCCTCGCCCAGATGATCGTGAGCGACCCCCTGCCGCCCCTCGATCAGGCTGCCCTCGGCATGCCCCCGGGCCTGTGGGAAGTGCTTCTGCGGTCCCTCTCGAAAGCACCCGGCGAACGGTACCCGGACCTTAACCACATGGCCGCGGACCTGCGCAAGGTGGCGGGTCTCCGGGTTCCCGTCGAGTCGCCTTTGTCCGAGGAGTCCCGAAGACGGGCCTATCAGGAGAATCTCGAAGAGGCGAACCGGCGGCTGGCCGGGCACGACCTGGAGCGCGCGCTCGAAGCCGCGCGAAGGGCCCAGGCGGTGGAGCCCTCGGGTCGGGAAGTGGTGAAGCTGCTCGAGGGGATCGAGTCGGGTCTCGCCCGAGGCGGTGCTAAAGCATCACAGCCGCCCATGGACGTGGTTGCGCAGGTCCGGGCCCAGGGCGCCGCAACGTATCGCGACCTCGGTACCTTCGGCGAGCCTCCCTCCACTCAGACCATGGCCTTCTCCCCAAACCGCAACGTGCTCGCGCTGGCCGGCACCGACGGCGCGGTGCGGCTCTGGGATCTTTTGGCCCGGCGACGGCTGAGCATCCTCAGCACGCAGATGCACCGGCGCGCCGGTCACGACGCCCGGCCGGTGTGCCTGGCTTTTTCTCCCGATGGCAAC
>JAYUUU010000396.1:0-5697 GCA_043754395.1 Vicinamibacteria bacterium | reverse complement strand
AACGATGGAATCGTGTGCCTCCTTACCCTCCTCGGTTCGCGCGAAGGTCGCGGAGCGCGCAGCCTGCCCTCGGGGCACGGACTTCGGTGACTCGCGCTCAACGCCCCGCTCGCGTGCGCGACCCTCGATGGCCGGCCACGCGGGCCACCACTACGAAGCCTGCGAGATCGCTTCGTGCCCCGAGGGCAGGCTGCGCGCTCACCCTCGCTCGATGAGCTTCCTCGCGATGACGACGTGGGGTTTCCCTCTACAGTCACGGAGCTTGATCCGTGAACCGACTCGCAATGACGGACGCTCGCGTTCAGTGAGCTGCTTCGGCGCCCGCGTTAGATAAGCTTCTCGCCATGACGGCCGGCTTCGCCACTTCGGCGGCCGTCACTTCCACCGGGGTTCCGCTGAAGGCGGCGGTGCCGCACAGTTCGTCGATGCGCAGTTCGTCGGCTATGTCGTTGAAGCTTATGCCCGCGTGGGAGCGCGCGACGCTCAGCCGGACTCCCTCGCGGTCATGGCCAAAACCGTGCGGAAGCGAGACGACGCCCGGCCGGATCGCGTCCGTGATCTCCACGGAGGCTTTCACCTCGCCCGCGCGCGACGCGATCGTCACCGACTGCCCATTCGCGATCGAGCGCGCAGCCGCGTCCTCAGGATGCATGAGGAGCGTGCAGCGATCGGCGCCCTTCATCAAGCGGGCCGCGTTGTGCATCCAGGAGTTGTTGCTGCGAAGTTCCCGGCGGCCGATCAGCGTGAGAGAGGATCGTTCGCGCGTCGCATCCATCCACTTTCGAAGGCGCGGGAGATCGTCGACGAAGGCTCGCGGCGTGAGTTTGATCCGCTTGCCCTTCGTGTGAAGCCGCTCCGGGAGAGAAGGGGTGAGCGGGCCAAGGTCGACCCCCGAGACTTCGCGGTCGAGCCGGCCGAGCGTGACTCCCCCGCCCATGGGATTGATGCCGGGACCATAAGGGCCGAACCGCAGGAGCTTTCCGACCACGCCGCGCGGACCGAGGCCGCCCATGAGCGTGCGAACCGCCCGGCCCGCGATATCGGCGCCCCCACGCTTTCGCGCCAGGGCATCGGTGAGACTCAGCAGGATCTCCCAGTCGTGACGCTCGGTCGCCTTCTTCGCGAACAACGCTGGAGAAAACTTCGCGGTGTTCCTCACCGCCAGCACGTGGAAAACGAGGTCATAGTGGTCGCGCGTGAGCGGCGATGCCGTCGGCAGAATCAGGTTCGCGAGACGGCTCGTCTCGTTGACGTAGGGATCAATCGACACCATGAAATCGAGACCACGCAAGGCGCCCTCGAGCCGCCGGCCATTAGGAGATGACAGGACGGGATTCCCGCCGAGCGTCACAAGGGCCTTGATCTGTCCCTTCCCCGCGGTTTCGATCTCTTCCGCGAGTGTCGCCACCGGCCACTCGCCGCCGAAGTCCGGAGCCCCGCGGACACGGCTTCGATACTTCGCGAAGCGGCCTCTCATGCCGGCGCGCGCCGCGAGGGCCACCACATCGATCGCCGGTTTCGTGAACATGAATCCGCCCGCGCGGTCGAGATTCCCCGTGATCACGTTGAGCGCGTTCATCAGCCACGACGCGAGGCCGCCGAAGGACTGCGTCGAAACTCCGACGCGACCGTAGCAGACCGCCGAGGGCGAGTGAGCGAACTCGCGGGCTTCGAGACGAATCGCATCGGCGCTCAGTCCAACCGCTTCGGCCACCACATCGGGGCTCCAATCCTTCGAGATCTCCGCAAGGTCGTCGAGGCCGTCCGTGAAGCCCAAAAGTCGATCAGGCTTCGCGAGGCCTTCCGCGAACACGGCATGAATCAGAGCGAGAAGGAACAACGCATCGGTCTCGGGACGGATCGCAAGATGCCGATCAGCGTAGACCGCGGTTTCGGTTCGACGCGGATCGACGAGGACGATCTTGCCTCCGCGCGCGCGAAGGTCGACGAGACGCTTTCGAATTCCGGGCGCCGTCATCAACGAGCCGTTCGAGGCCAGAGGATTCGCGCCGAGGATCAGGAAATGCTGCGTGCGATCCACATCCGGCACCGGCATGAGGAGCTGGTGCCCGTACATCAGGAACCCCGCGAGCATCTGCGGCAGCTGATCGACGGACGTCGCGGAGAAGTTTGCGTGCGATCCGAGAGTTCGCGCGAAGAGCTGGCCGAAGATCACGGCGCCGTAGTTGTGCACCACCGGATTGCCCTGATACATCCCGACCGCAGAGCGGCCGTGGCTTTTCTGGATCTCGTGAACACGACCCGCGGCCTCATCGATCGCCGCCTCCCACGAGACCTCCTCGAAGTCGGATCCGCGACGGCGCAACGGAGTTCGGAGCCAATCAGGATCTGTATGAAGGTCCTGAAGGGCGACGGCCTTCGGGCAGATGTGTCCGTGGCTCAGAGGATCGTCGTCATCCCCGCGGATCTTTTCGATCACGCCGTCGCGCGTCTCGATCACGAGCCCGCACATCGCCTCGCAGAGGTGACAGGTGCGGTGGTGCGAACTCAGCCGACTCTCTTCCATGGACGTTCTCCAGTGCCTCGGCCCAACATACCTCCTCCCGCGACTTTTCTTCCGCTGTTAGAGTCCGCGACTCATGTCCTCAGGGCGACCAACCGTGGCGGCGGCTCGGTGCGCGCGGCATTTCGACCGCGCCGCGCACGCGCTGTGCATGAGCTGCAAGCTCGGCTTCTGCGCCGAGTGCGCCACCGAGTGGGAAGGCATCAACTACTGTCATTCCTGCCTCGCCCAGGTGCGGGGCAATGTGCGCGCCGATCGCAGCCGCTTCCTGCCCCTCCTCACCCTCTCTCTCACTGTCGTGCTCGGCTATCTCCTCACCCGCACGATCGCCTGGGGCGCGGTTTTCTTCTCGCTCTTCTAACGGCATGGCGAGACGCATTCCCTTTAGCGAAGTGATCGACTCGGGCGCGCGCCTGGTGAAAGGCGTCGGGCCGGGGCCGCTCGCGGGGCTCGTTCTCGCCACTTTGCCCTGGCGTTTCGGGGTCGCCGCGCTCGCGTCGCGAGTGATGGAGGTGGGAGAGTCCGCCTCCGAGTACGGCCCGCACTGGCGCGCCTGGTCGTATGAGCTTCTTCCGCTCTTCATCCTCGCTCTCCTCGCCCGGGCCTTTTACGCTCACGCGTGCCACCAGCGCCTCCAGCAGAGCGTCATTCACTGGCGGAGCCTGGTGCCAGGCGCGCTCACGGTTATAGTGATCCTGTACCTTTCGTTCGCCATCGAGATCGCCCTCATCATCAGTGCGGTGACGGTGCTCGGCTGGGCCATCTTCGCGTCGATGCAGGCCTGGGTCCTCGCGTCTCAGCCAGCTTTCACGAGCGCCACGCCCGTGGCTCCGTGGCGGGCCCTCAGTCAGGGGCGAAACACGATGTCGCAGGTGGCGGGGCTTGACGCGATCTTCGCCACCTCCTGGTTCGTGGCCCTAATGAACCTGTTCGCACTCACGCAGATGGCGCCCGACCTCCTCGGCGCATTCCCGGGCTTCGACCCGGGGCCGTCCCGGGCTCTGCTCTCGATCTTCAACCATCGTCTCTGGTTCGGCCTCATGGCCGGCGCCTCCATGGTGGTCGAGCCCTTCCGCCTCGCCGCCCACTGCACTCTGTTCTTCTCCACGCATTCGAAGTCATCAGGCGCCGATTTACGCATGAGGCTCGCCGACCTCGTCCGTGAGGAGGCGGCGTGAAACTCGCGGTCTTTCTCCTGGCCGCGCAGATGCCTCTCGAGATGGGCCATGTCGAATACCGCGCCGAACTCGCCCGCATTGCGTCACTCCTGGAAAGCGGTGACACCGTAACCGCGCAGTCGGCGGCCCAGGCGCTGCTGGGAACGCCGGTCGCGGGGCCCGTGCCCTTCATCGCCGATGGATCGTTGCTAAAACCCGTCGTCGAACTGGCGCCTGGTAGAAGCGCTGCTCCGCTCGTCGCGCGGCTGCACGCGGCCACAAGAAACCTAGAGGGGGAAGGGACGCCCCGCGCGCCACGCGCTTCCGACCCCCAGTCCCTTCAGGCGATCCGTGATTCATGGGACCTCGAGCTTCAGGAAGGCCGCGCCGATCTGCATCTCCCCCGCACCAGGAGCCCTCCCGAGTGGCTGATCGACCGCGTGGCCGACCTCCTCGCCACACTCGAGCGATGGGTTCGAGCTCTCTACAAAGCCCTGTTCGGGCGGGAACTCAAACCGCGGGAGAAGGGCATCGGCGCCGTGGAAGGCACAATCGCACTCGTGGCCCTGGCCTGCGGAGTGTTCGCGCTGCTCGCGTATCGCGCGTATCGAGCCCGAAGGAAAGAGCCCGCTCTGGAGCTCCAGGAGGAGGTGGCGCAGGCCGATCGCGACGAAGACCCCACATCGCGCCAGCCGTCCGAGTGGGAGCAGCATGCAGACGCGCTGGCGCGAGCCGGGAGATACCGCGAGGCGATCCGTGCGTGGTACCACGCGGTTCTCTCCGCGACTTTCAGGCGCGGGTATGTGACCTATGCGAAAGGCCGCACCAATTGGGAGTACGTGGCGGCTCTCTCCCCCGGCCTTCGCTTCCGCAACGACGTGATCGCCATGACCCAACGATTCGAAGGGTGCTGGTATGGAGGCCGGGACGCCTCTCCCCAGATCCTCGCGGAGCAGAAGATCACGGCGCAGGCGGTTCTTGTGGCCCTCTCGGCGGGACGACCTTGATGAGTCGCGCGGTCATCACTCTTTTTGGACTCGGCCTAGCCTACGCCACCGCTCTTTGGTGGCTCGTCTCCGGCACACCGGCGCGCGCGGATGCGCCGAGCCCATTCCCGAGCGGTTCGTCATATTCCCGGTCGGAACAAGGAGCCGCCCTTGCCGCCGCGTACCTTCGTGGGCGGGGCCACGTGGTGGAGCCGCTTCTCACTTCGTCGCTCGAGGGCGTAACGCCCCAGAGCGTGATCCTCGTGATCGATCCTCCTCACTTTCCGAAAGGCGCCGCCGACGCGCGGCCGCTCTTCACCGTCGAGGAGGAACGCTTCATCCGTGGCGGCGGTCGGGTGGTCCTGGCACTTGATGGGTCCGTTCCCTCAATCGAGTTGAAAGAAATGACGCCGGGCGCTCCCTGGGTGCGGGTGCACTCTGAGTGGCCCTCAGTAGCGCAGCCTCAGTCGGCCGGCCCCGCGATGTTCCTCGCCGGTCCCTGGCTCAAAGAGTCTTACGCCGTCTTTACCGCATCGGATCAGCCGGTGGTGGTGCTACGTCCGATGGGCGAGGGCGACGTGGTGACGATCGCCTCCGCCTCGATCCTTCAGAATGCATGGCTCAAGCAGGGAGCGAATCTCGCGCTCCTCGATTCCCTGGTGGAAGGCCGGACCGCGGTCTACTTCGATGAGGGCGCCCACGGACTGGGCGCGCACGAGGGGACGACCGACCTCCTGAGACGATGGAAGCTGCTGCCTTTCCTCGGATCGCTCCTTGGCCTGACCATCGCAGTTTTGATCCGCAACCATTCTGCCCTCGGGCGGCCCGACCGCGACGACCACGCACCCCCGGTGGATGCGGTCGACCTGGTGGACGCCCTCGGCCGCCTCTACGCGAGGTCTTTGCGCGATGAGGAAGCACTCGGACTTCATCGCGATCACCTGCGCCGCGTGGTCAGCGAGAAGACCGGCCTGCGCGGCCCCGCCCTGCGAAAGCGGGTCGACGTCCTGCTCGCGGGTGAAATCGCCAA
>JAYUUU010000395.1:0-2609 GCA_043754395.1 Vicinamibacteria bacterium | reverse complement strand
ACCACAACGCAGGCAGGCTCGAGCCCCACTTCCAGCCGATGCGCGCACATGTTGCACTTCTCGGCGGTGTGATCCTCGGGATTGATGAAGATCGCATCGTAAGGACAAGCCGCGATGCAGGCCTTGCAGCCGATGCACCAGTCCTTGTCGAAGTCGACGATCCCGTCTTTCCTCTGGAACATGGCCGAGGTGGGGCAAGCCGTCACACAGGGCGGGTCCTCACACTGATTGCAGCGAGTGACCTGAAAAGCCCGACGCGCCGTAGGGAACACCCCAATATCGACGTTTTTTACATACGTCCTATGAACCGAAATCGGAACATCATTCTCAGACTTGCACGCGGTCGAACAGGCATGGCACCCAATGCAACGAGTCTGATCAAGAACCTTGGCCCACTTCACAGGAAGCGGAATAGCAGCAGGTGTCGGCATTTAGGTGCCGGAGTCTAAACGCTAGGTCGGAGGTTCATCAGAGCAGCCCTGATCCGTCATTGCGAGGAAGCTCATCAAACGAGGGCCACGAAGCAATCTCGCGCAGCTGGGAGATACCCACGTCACCCCCCAGAAGCTGACGGGCGCCGACTTCCCACCCATCGCCCGTCACCCCCGGGCGAAGCCACTCCGTTCGACGTGCGAAGACCCGGGGGCCTAGCGCGGAAGTCCGTTTGCAATGCGCGACGTTTCGGAACGCAACGTTCCAGCCCCGACCCCACGATGACCTATGCCGCGCTTGCCCCCACCCTGAAGCGCAATCCGGCGCGATCCACGATGTCCTGTAAGGCCAGGCGAAGAAACTGCGCTTCGCTCTGCTTCAGGACGCGCGCGAAGCGAACCGCCCGATCGGGACTCACGACTTTCCGCCCGCACTCGATGTCGGACAGGTGCGACTTCGAGATCGCCAGCAGGCGGGCGAACTCGGATTGAGACATCCCCTCACCCTCGCGAGTGGCGAGGATCAAGCCGGAAAGCGTCAGCGGTCCCACGCGCTTCTCGAGCGCCTTCCTCGCGTCCGTTCCCTTAGTACTCATGCTTGTTGCCTCCTCCACAACCGCGATCCCCAGTTCCCCGTCCCACGCGATCCGGTAGATCCCTCGCCTCCTTGAGTCCTTCATGTTCGACTGCGTCGACCCAAGCCAGAAGCTTCCGGACGACATGATCCGGAAGGCGTGTCAGCGCCTTCTGGCCCGCCGGCTCAAACGAACCGAACGGATCACGAGGCGAGGATACACCGGAGAGGTGTACACAGGGAGATGCTTGTGCTCGAGGGTTCGGGGTGCATTCTGGAGATCCTTCTATCGCTTGACTGGGGGAGTCATTGGGGAAAGTGTGGGCCAGATGGACCCCAAACGGCGCTTGGTCGGACTAGCCTCCGACAAGCCGCGATCCAGGCCGGTCCCGCCTCGACGCAGCTACGCTCCTTCTGACCAAGAGGATCGAGACCCTCGCCACCGTGTAGGGTTCGGGAATGAACCCGGCAGGTTGGCGCCGCGCCATGGTCGGCCTATTCGGGCTGGCCCTGGCCGTACGTCTTACCTACCTCGGCGAGATGAGCGCCACGCCTTTCTTCACTGTTCCGATCGGTGACGCGAAGGGGTACGACGCCTGGGCCCGACGGATCGCCTCAGGAGACTGGCTGGGCCGCGAGGTCTTCTACCAGACGCCTCTCTACCCATATCTCCTCGGGGTGACCTTCAGCATTTTCGGCCATGCCCTGGCGGCGGTGCGCTTGATGCAGGCAGCGCTCGGCGCCCTGTCGTGTGTTCTCCTTGCGACCGCTGGCCGTCGCTTCTTCGATGAGCGTTCGGGCCTTGTCGCCGGGCTTCTTCTTGCCTTCTACCCGCCAGCACTCTTCTTCGACGGGCTGATCCAGAAAGCGGCGCTAGACCTCTTCTTCATGACCAGCCTCGTAGCACTCGTCGGTTCGCTTCAATCCCGTTTCGACTGGAGAAGGCTCGCGGCCCTCGGTGTCGTTCTCGGCCTCTTCACCCTCAATCGAGAGAACGCTCGAGCGCTCTATCCGGTCCTCGTGGTCTGGCTGCTGACGTTCGATCGCGCCGCATCGCTCACCGAACGGGGACGGCGAGCCGCTTTGTTGACGGTATCCATGCTCCTGACCGCGCTGCCCGTTGGTCTTCGCAACTATCAAGTCGGCGGAGAGTTTCTGATCTCGACGTCTCAGATGGGGCCGAACTTCTACATCGGCAATCACAAGGGCGCGCGCGGGAGCTACGAGGAGCTTGTGCCGGGGCATGGCGACGCCTCGCACGAACGATCCGACGCAAAGGCGCTTGCCGAGGGCGCCATGAAACGGACTCTCTCCGCCAGGGAGGTCTCGGATTACTGGATGAACCTGGGTCTCGCCTACGTTCGCGACCAACCGCTCGATTGGCTTCGTCTTCTCGGGCGAAAGGCCTTGCTGACGGTGGGAGCGAACGAAATCACCGATACCGAGTCGCTTGAGGCCTACCGGCAAAACTCATGGGTGCTGCGATCCCTCTCGTGGATTCACTTCGGCGTGATTGTCCCCCTCGCCGTCTTCGGTCTCTGGTTGACGCGCGCCGACTGGCGCCGACTCGGCGTTCTTTACGCAATGTGCGCGGCCACGGCCGC
>JAYUUU010000394.1:0-2899 GCA_043754395.1 Vicinamibacteria bacterium | reverse complement strand
GGCGCCTCGACCTCGGTATGGAAGTGAACTCTCACGCGATCTTTTCGCAGCGTCTGAAACCGATGCCTCGGGGGGAAGGACCCGGGAAAAGCGGGAGGTGCGAAAACGCACGAAAAGAGCGTCAGAAGCCCCACCACCCTCAATCTTCGGCTCACACTCAATTCTCTCACTCAGTCCGTGTCCAATCAGGGGTAGATTACGTGGGGGTACTTATGTTCTCGATTGAGCTTCGCTGTGTCTGAGAGACCTCGGCCCTCGGTTTGGAAGGGTCCAAGCGGCCCCATTCCGACCCGGGCTGAACTCGGTCTTGACCGCGGCGCGCCCGGGGCATCGACCGGGCTTCTCTCCTCCATCCTGAACTCGACCGCCGACGGCCTTCTCGTGGTCGACCGTGGGGGGAAGATCCTCGCGTGGAACGAGATGTTCGTCTGGATGTGGACCTTGAAGCTCGGGGTCATGGAATCCCTTCATGATGACACCGCCCTCGCCGATGTCCTTGGGGAAATGAGCGACGGTGATGCTTTCTCGAAGCGCATCCTGGACCTGCGTTCGCGCCCCGCGGAGGAGAGCTTCGAAACCGTGGCTCTTAGGGACGACCGCATCTTCGAACGCTTCTCCCGGCCGCTCGGCCCGATCAGCGATATCCAGGGACGCGTATGGAGCTTTCGCGACGCCACCGACCGCCGTACCGCGGAAAGATCGCTGCGGGAGAGCGAGATGCGTTTCCGGACCTTCGCGGAAGGAGCCGCCTGCGGCCTTCTCATCTACCGCGACGACAAGATCGTTTTCGCCAACCGCTGGACCAAGGAAGTTTTCGGCGAGATCGTGGGTTGCCCCTTCTGGGTAAATATCCATCCGGACGACCTCGAAGCGGTGCAGGCCCGCGGAAGGACGCGAGCCAAGGGCGAGGCGATCGACAATCAGTTCGACGTGCGCATGGTCGATCGCCACGGGGCCACCCGGTGGTTCGAGATCTCGGGCTCGCCCATCGAACTCGACGGCCAGCCCGCCGTGCTCACCACCGCCTACGACATAACCAAGCGGCGTGAGGCTGAAGAACGGACCCGCCATGTCGCGTTCCACGACGCACTCACCGACCTTCCGAACCGGGCGCTCTTCAACGACCGCGCGGAAGCCGCCTTGAACCTGGCGCGCCGCGAAGGGGGAACGGTGGGAGTCATCCTCCTGGACGTCGACCGCTTCAAGAACGTCAACGATTCGCTGGGACACGACGCGGGCGACGAACTGATCAAGCGAAGCGCCGATCGACTTCGGGAAGCCCTTCGCGGCTCCGACACGGTGGCGCGGCTTGGGGGTGACGAGTTCGCGGTGTTGCTTCCCGGCCTGCGGTCGGATGAGACGGCGCGGGTTGGGAAAAAGCTGCTCGAAGCGATGCGACAACCCTTTCTCGTCGCGGGCCGCGAACTTCGCGTCAGCGCCAGCCTCGGTCTCGCCATCGGCCCCCAGGACGGCGAAGACGTGCAGACCCTCGTGAAGAGCGCCGACACCGCGATGTATCGGGCCAAAGACTCGGGCCGCGACCGGCTGCAACTCTTCGATGCGACGATGAACCAAGCGGCGACCAGGCTCCTGGAACTCGAGAACGAACTCCATGAGGGCCTGGCTCATGGCGAGTTCACTCTCTTCTACCAGCCGATCCTGCGCGCCGTCACCGGGGAGCCTTGCGGGGTGGAGGCGCTCATCCGCTGGAGGCGCCCGGACGGCACGGTGCGCGAACCCGACGATTTCGTGCCCGTGGCCGAGGCGACCGGCCTGATTCAACCGCTCGGCCTTTTCGTGCTTCAAACCGCCTGCCGCGACATCGCGCACATGCGCAACCTCCTCGGCATGCCTCTCCGCGTCTCCGTCAACATCTCCGCGTCGCAGATCCGCGAGCCCAACATTGTCGGTCTGGTGAGTGCCACTCTGCGGGAGGCGAACCTCGACGCCTCCGCCCTCGAACTCGAAGTCACCGAGTCTTCCGCCCTGCAGAGTCAGGAGAGGACCATCGAGGCGCTGCGGGAACTCGCCGCGATGGGCGTCGCCATCAGCCTCGACGACTTCGGAACCGGCTACGCCTCCCTCGATCTGCTCCGCCGCCTTCCGATCCAGCGAATCAAGATCGATCGATCTTTCGTCCAGGACGTCGGATCGGATCACGTGGACGAGGCCATCGCCTCCGCCACCATCGCTCTGGCTCACCAGCTGGGCCTCGAAGTGGTGGGCGAAGGAGTCGAGACCGAGTTCCAGAAACACTTCCTCGAGTCGCAGGGCTGCGATCTGTTGCAGGGCCACCTGCTCGGCCGGCCCATGCCTCGCGAGGACGTCACCCGCGCCATCGAGAAGAAGCGGGACACCCAGGGAGTTGAAGCGTGAGCATTCAGAAGGCGAAGAAGAGAATCCGGATCATCGGAGCGCCGCTCGACCTCGGAGCGGGGCATCGCGGCGTCGACATGGGCCCCTCCGCGTTCCGGGTGGCGGAGATTCACAATGCGGTCAGAGCCCTCGGAATAGCAGTGGAGGATTTCGGGGACATCGAGGCCCACGTCGCCGAAACTCGCGACCCCGGCAATCCCCGCCTCAAGTATCTGAAAGAGATCAGGGCGACGTGCATCACCCTCCGGAACGTGGTCACGCGCACCATGGACGAAGGCGTCCTCCCGGTGATCCTCGGCGGCGATCACTCGATCGCCATGGGCACCATCGCGGGGGTCGCTCGCCACTTCAGAAGGCGCAAGGAAAAGCCGGGCCTGGTCTGGTTCGATGCCCACGCGGACGCCAATACCGATCAGACCTCGCCCACCGGCAACATCCACGGCATGCCCATGGCGGTGTGCCTCGGCCTCGGGGCGAAGGATCTTCTTTCGATCTACGACGCCAAGGGCCCGATGATCGACGG
>JAYUUU010000393.1:0-3387 GCA_043754395.1 Vicinamibacteria bacterium | reverse complement strand
ACCGCACCCTGGGAACCGAAGGCGATCGGACCGAGCCGATCGGACATTCCCCATTCCCGCACCATCTTGCGAGCCAACTCCGTCGCGCCGACGAGATCGTCGTTGGCGCCCGTCGAGGTCGTACCGAAGAACAGCTCCTCGGCCGCTCGACCACCGAGGCGCACCGACAGCGAGTCTTCCAGGTACGGCTGCTGGTAAAGATGACGCTCGCCCTCGGGGAGTTGCATGGTGACCCCGAGGGCCATGCCCGTCGGGAGGATCGTGACCTTGTGGACGGGGTCGGCGTGAGGAAGGATCGCGGCCAGGAGAGCATGACCGCCCTCGTGATACGCGGTCACCTTCTTCTCCTGGTCGGTGATGATCATGCTCTTGCGCTCGGCGCCCATCAGCACCTTGTCCTTGCTGGACTCGAACTCGGCCATGTTCACGACCTTCTGGCCGCGACGAGCCGCGAGGAGCGCCGCTTCGTTGACCAGGTTCGCGAGGTCCGCTCCGGAGAAACCGGGAGTGGCCTTGGCGAGAGTCACCACGTCGACGTCGGTGCCCACGGGGATCTTGCGCAGGTGGACATGAAGGATGCCCTCGCGACCGCGGACGTCGGGGCGCGAAACCACGACGCGCCGGTCGAAGCGGCCGGGGCGGAGAAGTGCGGGATCGAGAACGTCGGGACGGTTGGTCGCGGCCACGAGGATCACGCCTTCGGTGCCTTCGAAGCCGTCCATCTCGACGAGAAGCTGGTTCAGGGTCTGTTCACGCTCGTCGTGTCCGCCCCCGAGGCCCGCGCCGCGATGGCGGCCCACCGCGTCGATCTCATCGATGAAGATGATGCAGGGCGCGCTCTTCTTGCCCTGCTCGAACAGGTCGCGGACGCGCGAGGCGCCCACACCCACGAACATCTCCACGAAATCCGACCCGGCGATCGAGAAGAAAGGCACGTTCGCTTCGCCCGCAATGGCGCGAGCGAGGAGGGTCTTGCCGGTGCCCGGAGGCCCCATCAGCAAAACGCCCTTGGGGATGCGGCCCCCGAGCTTCTGAAATTTCTGGGGCTCTTTCAGGAATTCGATGATCTCCTGAAGTTCTTCTTTGGCCTCTTCGACGCCCGCCACATCCTTGAACGTGATCTTGCGTTGCTGGGAGGCGAGAAGGCGGGCCTTCGACTTGCCGAATGACATGGCCTTGTTGCCGCCCGCCTGCATCTGACGCATGAAGAAGATCCAGATGCCGAGGAGGATCGCGTAGGGCGCGAAGGTGATCAGGATGGTGGTGAAGGTGGGTGCTTGAGAGTCGACGACGTTGACCTGGACCTTCTTGGACAGGAGCGAATCGAGAGTCTTGTCGTAGCCGTAGGGGGCCACCGTCTTGAAGGCTTCGCCGGAGACGCGCTTTCCGCGGATCTCGCTGCCGTTGACCGTAGCCTCCTTGATATCTCCCGCCTCGACCTGGGCCATGAAGTCGGAGAACTTGAGAGGCGTGTCCTTCTGCTGGATGTTGGAGAACCTCCAGGCGGCGAGCATCAGGACGAAGAGCGAGGCCCATAAGAGTGCGGTCTTGAAAGTCGAGTTCAATGCTTTCCCCTAGTCCAGTTTTTCGAGAACTCCCACATAGGGGAGCCCACGGTGATGATCGCGGTGATCGAGGCCGTACCCCACAAGGAACCGTTTGTCGTTGTCGGTTTCGATCCGGAACGCCGACCACTCCGGTATGAGTTGCGTCTTTCGCGGCGCCGTCCGATCCACCAGGACGGCGATACGGAGGCTCTTCGGCTGGCGCGCGGCAATTTGGTCGCGCACGTAGGAAAGAGTCACCCCCGTGTCCACGACATCATCCACTATGAGCACGTGTTGACCCTCTACGGGCACCCCCGTGCCGTAGAGCACCTGCACCGCCGCGGGGCCGCCCCGGGTCTCGGAGACATGTACGACTCGGAGGGTGTAGCTGCGAAAAGGGATGGGGATCGCCCGCATCAGGTCGGCCATGAACACAAGGCTGTTTTTCAGCAGGCCCACAACCACGAGCTCTTCGCCCTCGTAGGTCGACCCGATCTGCCGGCCGATCGCCGACACACGGGTCGCGATCTCTTCGGCGCTGAACAGCGGTGTGGGCAGGGTCTGTGGATTCATGGTTTTGTAATCCGAGGAACGGCAAGACTATGACAGGAAAGGCTTTTCTCTGGAATGCCCCACTCGTCCAGGGGGCCCACCGCCGAGCATAAGGCGGCCTCGGACGATGGTAGCCGTCCGACCCCCCGGAAGCGGCAGGGAAGCCCCTCCCCTCCCTTGAAGGATCAAGTTCCAAAGGTTCTCGATGTGAACGAACGAAACGGACCGAAGTCCCCCGCTTCTTCGCAGAGCCTCCCGGATCGCGGTCTTGCCGAGCCCCTCCGGCGCCGACTTGAGCACCGAGATCTCGAACGCGGCGCCTTCCACGGTAGGCGTGACCGCGCGGTCCAAAAGCTGGGCTGCGACCTCGCGGAGCGCCGAGTGCTCCTCCGCGAGCGTACGAGCGGTGCGCCCCAGGGCCTCAGAGATATTCGGGTTGAACTTTTCCTCGAGAAGCGGAATCAGCTCGTGTCTCACCCGGTTGCGGAGGAAGGCGGTGTCGTCGTTGGTGGGATCGGAGCGATAAGGCAGGCGGAAGGCAGAGAGGTGGGCCATCACCGCGGAGCGGCGGGTTTCGAGCAGGGGCCGAAGAAGCTCGCCATCCCACGGTTTCATCGCGGAAAGACCCAGCGCCCCACTCCCCCGCACCAGCCGCATCAGAACGGTCTCCGCCTGATCGTCGAGGGTGTGGCCGAGGACGATCGCGGCCGCGTTCTCTTCGCGAGCGACGCGCCGGAGGAAGGAATACCGGGTGAGCCGCGCCGCCTCTTCGAGGCCTCCGTCACGGAGCGCTTTCGCGGAAGGCCGCGAACGCCCGCTGCGGAGGCGGACCTTCAGTCTCTCGCAGAGTTCCTCGCAGAACTGGGCATCGGCGTGCGAGTCTTTCCGAAGCGCGTGATCGAGATGTGCCGCGACCACGGTGGCGCCCGATTTCTTCGACGCCCGATGCAACGCGTCAAGAAGGGCCACCGAATCCGGACCCCCGGAGAGTGCAGCCACGAGCGACACCCCCGGCCGCGACAAACCAACGGAGTCAAGACTGCGCCGGACGGCAGAAACCAGAACAGGCGTCGGCATAAAGAGCCCCCGTACGTTACGCCCGATGGTTTGGTAGTTGGAGGGCGGGGTTGCTTCGTCGCAACGCTAATCGAATGGCTCCTGCTGAGAAACCCGTGAAAGAACGGCCCGTTTCAGGCGGTTTCTGAGTTCGGGTCTGGGCGAGGATGGAGCGTGGCTGGTCATCGAGGGAGCGCGCACGCGAGCGGGGCGTGCCCCGAGGGCAGGCTTC
>JAYUUU010000392.1:0-5585 GCA_043754395.1 Vicinamibacteria bacterium | reverse complement strand
CCGAAGGTCTTGTCTAAACCGTTCGGCCCGAAGGTGCCTGCGTGAAGGGGGCCCGCCACGAACTCCCAGAACGGATTGAAGTCCGTGAAACTCGCATCTTCGGGCGAATAGCGGTGCGCGGCCGCGTAGTGCACGTCGCCGGTGATCCAGGCGATGTTCGAGATCTGTTCTCGCTTGATGAACGAGAGCAGGTCGGCGATCTCCAGCTCGCGCCCGCTCGGCCCGTCCGGATCTTCGTTGGCGACCGCCTCGAACCGGCCCGCGCCGTCCCCGACCACGAGGCCCAGGGGCATATCCGAGGCGATGATCTTCCAGACCGCGCGCGAGGAACGCAACGAACGCTTCAGAGTCGCGATTTGAGAGGGCCCGAGCAGAACCGAGTTCGCGTCGAGCTTGCTTTCGCGGTTGGCCCCGTTTGGTCCGCGGTAGCTGCGCATGTCGAGCGCGAAGACGTCCAGCAGCGGCCCGTAGGACAACGGACGGTCGATCCTCCCGAGGGTGGGATCCAAGCCACGGATGGGTGTGAACTCGAAGAAACCCCGGCGCGCTCTCGAAGCGAGGACGTCCACGCGGGTCTCGATGCGGTAACGCGGGTCATCGAGAATCTGACCGGGTGACCAGTTATTGCGGACTTCGTGATCGTCCCAAAGGACGAACTGGGCGACCTGAGAGTTGAACCTCCGGACGTTCTCGTCGAGCAGGTTGTATTCCCACTGACCCCGGAATTCGTCCAGCGTCTCCGCGACCTTCGACTTCGCCTCGGTGGTGAGGTTTTTGAAGGTGGTGCCGTCGCCCGCCCGCATTTCCTTCTCCACCGGCTGGTCTGAGTAGACGGTGTCGCCCACGTGGATGAAGAGGTCGGCCTCGGCGCGGGCCATCGTGTCATACATTTTGAGGCCGCCCATGCTGGGGTTGATTCCGTAGCCCTGGCCCACGGTATCGGCGCCCCAGATGAAGGTCACGTCGCGACCATCGGCAGGTGGCGTCTTGAAGCGGCCGCTGACCGGTTCTCCGAAGACGCGCGCATCGGCGAGGTCACGGAAACGGACACGGTAGAAGATCGTCTCGCCCGCGGGAAGTTTCTGGAGGTCGGCCTTGGCGCACAGGCCGGTGCTCTTGAGCGCGAAGGAGTTTCCGACGATGGTCGAGTTTAAGAAACGTTCGTTCGTCGCCCACTCGACTTCCATCTCGGCGGGCTGGCTCGCGCGGGACCAGATGACGCCGCGTCCGCCCGTGACATCTCCCGCCTGCACTCCTGAAACCACGCGAGGTGTCGTGGCCAAAGACCTCACGATCGCGGGGAATCCAAGAACCGTCGCGCCCGCGGTGGCCCGACCCAGAAAATCTCGGCGTTTCATGAGCGGGATCTTATTTGAGTTGGGGGGCCGCAAGAGACGTTAGTCGCCGTGCTCAGCCCCCCACAAACGAGCGAGCCGAAGCGAGCGACTTTGCGGTGGATGGTCCGCGTAGCGGCCCATCCAGAAAGCCCCCGCGCTCCGGCGGGAGTAAATCCCGCCTGCGCTACCTTCGAGTTCAAACACCGATGGCCTGCTTAGGCGGCGAGCCCTGGGTGATGTCGGCGTATCTGCGACTTTGGGGGCGGAACCTTCCACATTGGGATGAATCGGGCGAGCCGATGGCTCAGGACGCGTTCGCGGAAGTAGAGCTCGTGTTCCCACTCGACCTCCGCCATTTCGAGCAGGCAGTCGACGAATTCAACATGGCCAAACAAGACGGCAAGACGCGCCGCCACTTCGTACTCGACGATGTTCCGGCTCTCCAGAAAGCCGGCGCCATACATCGGCGCAAGCCAACCGCTCACCGAGCAGAGGGGGCCGAGCGAACGTCCGATGGTGCGGAAGACGAATTCCCGGGTCCGGCTCGGACCCGCACCGAGCTTTGCGAGGATTCCGCCTACCAGCTCCCGGTGATGCCACTCCTCGGCTTCTATCGTCTTGATTCGCTCGCGCTCACCTGGATCCGCGACACTTCGCCAATGCCCCGCATATGCGAACCCCGCGGCAAGCTCACCGGAATAAGCAGCCTGGAGGACACGAATCAAAGCATCGCGAGCGCGGGCCTGGGTTGGTTCCACTGGGACCAGAATGTTACGCGTGAGGGTGATCCGATTCACTCGCGAAAGACGCCGCTGACGAGCGGAAGCGCAGGGCCTGGGGGGGCGGGTCCGTGTCTGGCAAAGGGACGAGGTGGCCGTAGCTCGGCAGCTTCACGTTGTTGAAACGATCCGATTCACTCGGTCGTTTCACCCCTCAAAGACGCCGCTGACGAGCGGAGGCCAGGGGGGCCTGGGGGGGGCGGGTCCGTGTCTGGCTAAGGCACGAGGTGGCCGTAGCTCGGCAGCTTCACTTTGTTGAAACGATCCGATTCACTCGGTCGTTTCAACCCTCAAAGACGCCGCTGACGAGCGGAGGCCGGGGGGCTTGGGGGGGCCGGGTCCGTGTCTGGCCCCCCCAGACTCATTAGAACGTGAACTTAGCGCCGAACTGGATAATGCGACCGTCGTCGGCGCTCGTGATCTGGCCGAAGTTAGCGGCGCTGCTGTTGTTCACCGGCTGGCCGAACCGCTCCTGATTGAAGATGTTGAAGCCTTCAATGCGGATCTGGATCCTCTTATTCCCCGAGAACGCGAAGTTCTTGAAGATGGAAAGGTCGGTGCGGTTGAAGCCCGGGCCGCGAACCGCATTGCGCGGCTGAGAAGAGAGGCCGGTGGTGTTGGCGGCGGCGCGACGGGTGAAGCAGCTCGTATTGAACCACTGTGTCACCGTTCTCTCTCCGCCTTCGTTCGGGTCACAGGTCATGTTCGGCCGGTTCGTGAAGCCGTTCAAAGCGAGGATGGGATCCGTGACCGTGAATGGGAAGCCCGACTGAGCCTGGAAGATTCCGTTCAACTGCCAGCCGCCGAGGACGTTCCGCATTACCGCGGAGCTATCGGACAACTTCGGCAGTTCGGCGCCGAAGCTGAAGACGAAGCGATGACGCGCATCGAAGAGTGCCGGTCCCTTTTCCTGATCGAGGGCAGCCTGCAGGCTCGCATCGTCACCGAGATTGACCGGCAAAACCGGTCGACTCTCACCGCCGATGTTGAGGCCGGACACGTGATCCTTCGCGTCGCCGAGGGTGTAGGAGGCGAGGAAGTTGATGCCCTTCGTCGGCCGCATGCGCAGCGACGCCTGAAGAGAGTTGTACCAGGACTCGGCGACCGTCATGGTCGGACGGAGCAGCGCGAATGCCGGGTACTTGCGCGTCGAGGGCGGCGTCACGATCGGGTTGATCTCGATGAACATCGGAAGGTTCTTTCCGCGCGATCCCACGTAGCCCACTTCGAGCCCGAGATTGTCGCCAATCTGCTGCTGGACCGTGAGGTTGTAGTGCATCGCGGACGGGGTGTTGAACTCCGGCCCCCATCCGATGATCGTGAGATTCGGCGGGAAGAGGTTCGGCGTCTGCGTGCCCGTTCCGAGCGGATTGGCGAAGGACAGGGACGGGCTTGCGGCCGTGGCATTCAACTCGACGAGGGGCGTAAAGGGCGGGGCCAGAACCCCGGCCTGGAAGAGGTCGCCTTGTCCCGCGAGCGAGTCATAGAAAATGCCCCACGCGCCGCGAACGCTGGTCTTGCCGTCGCCTGTGGGATCCCATGCGAAAGCAAGGCGGGGAGCGAAGTTGTTCCGGTCGGTCTTATAGCCGCCGTCAGGCACGCCGGCGTCGCCTGGGTAGAGGAGGCCTCGCGGAGCCAGGGGCTGAACCGTGGACTTCTGGTCCGGGTTTATGACCACGATCCGGTTTTCCTTCTCCACGAATGGCGTCGCGAGTTCGTAGCGGAGGCCGACGTTCAAGGTCAGGCGATCTGAGTAGCGGAACTCGTCTTGAACATAGCCTGCGTACGACCAGCCTTCGCCGTCCTGGATGCCCTGTTGTGTAGTGGCGCGGAACTGCGCCGGGTAGCCGAGCAGGAAGTCGCCGAGAGCGCTTCCGGTGATGGCGCCCGAGAACGTGAAATCGCCGTTTGGACGGTTGATGAACGCGATGAACATGTGTTCCTGGCGCACGTCGAGACCGAACTTGACCGAGTGCTTCCCGCGCAGCCATGAGAAGTCATCGGTGATCTGATAGACGTCGTTGTTGCGCTGAACGAAAGGCTGCTGCGCGTCACCGAGCCCCGGGAAACCCGAGATGGTGATCGAGGGAAGGCCTACCGCGAGTGGGTTCGTGTTTCGCACGTTGATGCCGTAAGCCGAGTTCGTGAGGCCCGAGGTCACCGCAGGCTGCGCGTCGATCTTGTTGACTGAGAAACGAAGCTGGTTGATCGCGTTGGGGCTGAACATGTAGGTGTCGGAGACCATCGCGTCCCAGAGCTTGGCCTTCGCGAGGCCGTCCGCGGGCTGTACCGTGCGGGGCGTTTCGGCCTTCGTGCGGCTCCACATGAAACGGCCGAGCATCTGGTGCTTGTCGGAGAGACGGTAGTCGAGGCGGCCGCCCGCCTGGTCGCGATTGTCGACCACTTCGGGCGAGACGATGTAGCGGTTCGTGCCGGAGTTCGGAAGGGGCATGAAGTCGGTCAGGAGCTTCGCGGAGATGGGGCTGATCCGGCCGGCAGGGATCACACCGCCGTCGAAAGGCAGGCCGGTGAGAGGGTCGCGCACCGTGCCCCCGAGGTTGCCGGAGCGCTGAGCCGCGGTTGGGACCAGCAGGTTCTGAGTGGTGCCGCGGGTGTTGCGGTAGCCCTCGTAGTAGCCGAAAGCGAAGAGCTTGTCTTTCATGAGCGGTCCGCCCAGAGATGCGCCGAACTGGTTCTGCTTGAGCTTGGGCTTGGCCTGGGTTTGGGGAACGAAGAAGTTCCTCGACTGGAACTTGCCGTCGCGGTTGAATTCCCACACCGCTCCGTGCCACTCGTTGGAGCCGGACTTCGTGACCACGTTCACGACCGACCCTGAGTTGCGGCCGTATTCGGCGCTGTAGGAGTGGGTGAGGATCTTGAACTCCTGGATCGCGTCGGGTGGCGGACGAAGTACGAAGCCGGTGTTGAAGGTGTCGTTGTTCGTGGCGCCATCGAGAAGGAAGTTGTTCGACTGGTTGCGCTGACCGTTCACGTTGAAGCCGCCGGTGACGTTGCCGAAGCCGCCGGGAGTCGCATCGCCGTTTTGTCCGCCGAGGCCGGCAGGAGGCGCCACCACGCCCGGGATCAGTGTGCCGAGCTGGGTGAAGTTGCGTCCGTTCAGCGGCAGGTCGACCACCTTCCTCTCATCGATGACGATGCCGAGTGTGGCGTTGCCGGTCTCGATGAGCGGCGCCTCGCCGGTGACGTCCACGGTCTCGGACTGTCCGCCCACCTTCATCGGGACGTTGACCAGCGCGGTCTCGGACACGTTCACCTTCACTCCGGTGCGGGAAAACGCCGAGAAGTCGGAGAGGGTCGCGCGCACATTGTAGGAACCGGGCTGCACGAGCTGAATCGTGTAGAAACCGTCCGAGCCCGTGGTCGCGGTGCGCGTGCTGTTGGTGCCGACGTTCGTGGCTTCGATGGTGACGCCGGGGAGGACCGCGCCCGATTCATCCTTGGCCGTGCC
>JAYUUU010000391.1:0-5504 GCA_043754395.1 Vicinamibacteria bacterium | reverse complement strand
CGGGGCGGGCCGAGAGAATCGCCCGGTACTCCTTCTCAGCTTCGTCCGTTTTCTGAGTCCATGAAAGCACGGTCGCGAGTTCGGACCTCGCCGCGGCGTCGCCTGGCCGCGCCTGCAGATACGCCCGATAGGCCTTGATGGCTGCCGGATAGTCGCGGGCCCAGCTCTTGAGGCGCGACACCAGGAGGCCGATCTCCGGGTCGGCGCCGTAGGTTTCCTCGTAGGTTCGATACGCCGCGATCGCCTCGGCGTAGCGCGACTGCGCGGTCAGAGTCTGGGCGGCCTCCCGGGCCGCGGTCTTCCGGCGCGCCGTGGCCTCGGCGAGGATCCGGCCCGCGCTCTCGTGATCCGGCCGCAGCCGGAGGATCTTCGAGGCGGTGCGCTCAGCGCCCGGGAAATCGCCGGCCTGCATCTGAAGGGTCAGAACGGTCTCGAAGTCCTCGACCGCGCGCCCGGGCTCTGCGGCTTTCTCCGCAAGAGCCTCGTACTGTTTGACGGCGTCGGACACGAGGCCGCGCCACGCGAAGACCTGGGCAAGCTCTCGCCTCGCCGCTGAATCGTCCGGATGGGCCGCGAGGTGGATTTCGTAGTACCTTGCCGCGGCCTCGTACTCCGAGGCCCATGAATGGACCCGGGCGAGTTGAAGCCTCGCTTGGCCGTTTTGAGGATGAGACTCGAGATAGGCGCCGAGCTCACGCGCTGCGGTTGCGTGGTCTTTGAGCTCGATGGCCGCGTTCGCGCGCCTCAGAGGTGCTTCGTCCGCGTCCCGGCGGCGCTGCGCCACGATCTTTCGGGCTTCTTTCGCGCGCGGGTCGAGGCGAATCACGCTTTCATAAGTGGCGAGGGCCAGATCGGCGCGCTGGAGGCGGTCGTAGCAGCGGGCGAGGTCCAGGGCCACCGAGGCCGAGGGCGCGCGCGAGCCGTCAGGGCCGGCGATCGAGGCGAGTTCGGTCACACCCTCGCTGCACCGATCCAGACGGACGAGGGCTCTGCCGAGAGCTATTCGTGTGATCCGGTCAGAGCGTTCTCGTTCGAGGTAGCGCCTGTAGCTGGCAACGGCGGCGTTGTCGTCGCCCGCCCACTCGTAGTTCTGGGCCGCGCGGAGGATCGGACGGGGCGGGGCCTCGGCCTTTTGGGACAGGCTCTCGAAAAGCCGCGCCGCCTCGGCGAAGCGCCGGGTCGATGAATAGAGTTCGGCGAGCCTCGTCGACGCGATGGTTTCCTCGGGTCGCCGCGCCATGATGTCGAGGAGCGCCTTCTCGGCATCGTCGTGGCGCCCCTCGAGGACCATGGTCTCCGCATCGCGCATCTCATACTGTGCCCGCAGCTGTTCCGCGCGGGTGCGGCGCGATTCAATCTGCTCAACTTGCCTCGCCGATTCGATCTTCTGGCCCGCGGCTACGGCGGCGCGGAGGCCCGCAAGGGCGCTGTCATCATCGGGGGAGAGTTCGAGCAGAGCTTCGAATTGCGGGCGCGCATCATCCCATCGCCCGGCCTCCAGCAGACACCTGCCGAGAAGCCGGCGCGCAGCCACATTGAAGCTCTGGGTCGCGATGACCTTGAGGAGCAAGGGCTCCGCCGACCCGCAATCGTTCGCGCGCACGAACTCGAGTGCCTGCACGAGCGCCGTCCTCGGCGAACCCGCGGTTTGCGCGGTTGCGGTCGAAGCACCCGCGGCCAGGGCGGCGGTGGTTGCGGCGGCGAGCAGTCCCGCCGCGCGCACCCTAAGCAAACGTGTCCTCGGCCGACGCGCTGCGAACGATCTCGAGCGCGGCCCCGAGCGATGTGTCCTGACCGTCGAGGGTGTGGAAGTGCACGATCGGGGCGGGCGTCCGATTCCAGCCCTCGGCGAAGCGGCGCAGGAAAGCGCGGATGCCCGTATCGTCGGTTTCGGCGAGAAGCACCGAAACGTGGTGCCGGCCCAGCTGAACGAGGTCGTATTCACGGATGAGGGAGAGGGCAAGATCACGAAGCTGCTGGCCGGGCACGCCCGAGGCCATTCCCGGCGTCAGACGCAGCACGGCGACGCCCGCCTTCAATCCGTGCGCCTTGCAGATGGCCGACTCGCCCTCGACACGCTGCTGGAAGTAGATGGGATCCTCGGTGGAAACCGTGGTGTCCCGCTGCGGCGTCGCGTCCGCGGCCACTTCGAAGGAACTACCGAGGGTTCGCCGCAGCAGGGCCTGGACCTTGAGGGTGAGGATGCGGCTGTCGAACGGGCGTTCCACCAGATCGTCCGCCCCCGAAGCCATGATCGCGACGCGATCCCTGGTTCGGCGGATCGGGTTCGAGAGGAGCAGCACGGGCATGCTGAGACCGTTCTGCCGGAGCCGCTTGCACAGTGTCACTCCATCGATCCCGGGTGCGTCCGCGTCGATGATCACGAGGCTCGGGGGAGACACCGCAACCTTCGCGAGGACGTCCGCGCCATCCTCGGCTTCGATAACCGTGCAGGTCTTCCCGAGGAGTCCCTTGAGCATCTCGCGCTGGGCCGCGTCTGGTTCGGCGAGCAGGACGCTTGCCGTCTTCGCCCCCGACCCTCCCGTTCCTGCTCCAGGGGCCGTGGTGGCGGCAACAACGGAGGAAACGAGGCCAATCCCCGGGCTCGCTTCGAACTCGATCACCGGAGGACGGCCTTTCACGCCGGGGAATCGCTCGAGGTTAAGTCGGCACCGGCCGTGTTCGCCCGGGACGAACTGCATCACGCCGTACACGAAGTCCTTGCAGTTGGCGATGTGCTCGTTTGCCTCGGGGGTGTCGAGCAGTAGAAGTGTCGTGGCGTGCAGGTGGCTGAGGGACTCGATCAGGGTTCGGGCGCGGAATACGGATGCGGACGCCGACCCGGTGGTGAGAAGCGGGGTCAGTGGATCGAAAATGATCCGCTTCGGCTCCGACTCATCGAGCACGTTTTGCAGCTCCTGGAACGGTCGCTCCTCCTCACGAAGACGAATCGAGTTCTCGACGACCTTCGGAAGGTATTCGATGATCACGAGCTTCCCGTCCTTGCAGAACGACTCGAGATCGAAACCGAAAGCCCGCCCGTGGTCGAAGATCGCACGCGCGGGGCGCCGCGTGATGATCGCGGCTTCCTGGCCAAGGAGCAGCCCCTTGTAGAGGAACTGCAGTGCCAGTGTCGTCTTGCCTCCGCCGTTTGGGCCGTGGAGGAGATACACGCGATCTTCGGCGAGGCCGCCGGCGATGGCATCTAGGGCTTCGAGTCCGGTCAGCGCCAAGTCGTAACTCCTTACATCATGATTGCGGGAAAGCAGACCAAAGCCGGCCCCGGCGATTCAAAAACGGGGTTTCGCGGAATGCGGCCGGTCGGCTGGCTGGGAACGAATAGGGGGGACCCCCCGATGCTATCCCTGCCCGCAGGCACCTGCAAGGCCATATCTGGGGTTGATCCCGGGCATCTCGATAGAATACCCTGCCTTTATGCGACGCATGGGGGCTAAGACCGAAGGTGCCGGCGAACCGATCGCCACCGCCAGGGCATGAAGGAACTTCTCCGGGCCCTGGATCGCGGCCTCTGGGCCCTTCGTTATTCGGTCGACCTGGCCGGGATAGCGCTGATCACCGCGCTTTTCGTTCTGTTCGGCCTTCAGTTTCAGCATCCCCCCGCCTGGGACAACATGGCGCTGCTGATCCGGTTCCGCAAGGTCGCCGATCCACTGCTTGCCCAGATCGCGTCGGGCGTCGACTTGTCATGGCCGGCCGAGAAGCCGAGCTTCCTGCCCCTCATCCTCAGCATGGCCGTCTTCTTCATGAGGTCCTTCGTGGTCCATGGCGTTGAGCGCGCCTCCGCGGCCATTCGCCGCCGGATCACGAAATCGGGCAAGGTCAAGAAGAGGTCATTGGCCGACGCCACGATCGCGCCGGGTTTGGCCATTCCTGGAGCGCCGGTGCCGACGAGCCTCGCGCACTCAGCGCCCGTGATCTCCGCCGAAGTTTCCCAAGCTGCAGGTTCCGCCGTGCCACTTGGGACGAAGAATGTCGCGCTGCCCGTGGTAGCGCCACCGCCCGCCCCGCGGCCGGCCGTGCCGCCCCCGCCCGCAGACGCGGAGTCGACTTTTGTCGCGCCCTCGCCGACTTCCGCCTCCGGCCTCACACCCCGTCCAACCCTGTCCGGCACCGGGGCCGCCCTCTCGGACTTCCTTCACCTCGGGGCCGACACCTCCGGAGCGCCGACGATGGTGGGGAGAACCCCTCGGCCGGAGACACCGAGTCCTGCTCGTGCGCGGCGTCGTCCTGCCGCGCGGGATGGGGCGCGGGACGGAGGCGTTGATACAGACGCGCCGACTCTCCTGGGGAAAAACCCGAAGAGCGGGTCGGGCGACCTACCGGTTTTCGGGCGCTACGAACTTCTCGAGGAACTCGGCCGAGGTGGGATGGGTGTGGTCTACAAGGCGCGCGACCCGAAGATCGACCGCGTGGTGGCGATCAAGAGCATTCTCACCACGCACAGTGACGACGAATCCTCCGAGGAATACGAGCGGCGCTTCCGGCGCGAGGTGAAGGCGGTGGGCAAGCTCACGCATTCGGCCATTGTCACCGTCTACGACTTCATCGAGGATCACCTCGGGCGCCCCGCGATGGTGATGGAATTCGTCGAAGGAGAGACGCTTCAGCAACACGCGACGCGACAAAGGCCAAATCTCGAGCGGACCCTCGAGATCATGATCGCGGCGGCGGAAGCACTCGATCACGCGCACGCCCAGGGCATCGTCCATCGCGACATGAAGCCCGCGAACATCCTGATTGGCCGGGACGGACGGGCGAAGGTCTCCGACTTCGGTATCGCCAAGGTCGGGGGGGGCACCAACACGAACACCAAAGGGTCTCTTGTCGGCACGCCGGCGTTTATGTCGCCAGAGCAGTTCCTCGGCCGCAAAATCGATGGCCGGAGCGACATCTTCTCCCTTGGTGGGATTCTCTACTGGCTGTGCACGGGAGAGAGGCCGTTCGTGGGCGACACCGTCGCGAACCTCGCCTATCAGATCGTCCATATGGAGGTGGGCTCGGTCTTGAAGTTCAATCCCAACCTGCCGCCCCAGCTCGACGAGATCCTCTCGACATGTCTCGCGAAGAATGAAGACCACCGCTACGGCAGCGCCCGCGATCTCGCTGAAGATCTGAAAGCACTGCGCGACGGGCGTCCGCTTCCTTCGCTGGCTCTTGCCGAGCCCTTGGAGCCGCCGCAGATGATCGACGACGCGGACATGGTGGTCGAGGTTCTGGACGAACCGGGCCCGGCGTCGAACTAAACCGGCAGCTCGTGCGCTTCAAAGCGCCCGCTAGAATCCGCGCACTTCCCAAAACAACCAGGCTCTCGTTTTAAGGAGATTCACGCCGATGCTCGCAAGCCTTGCCCTTGGACTCGCCCTCAACGCGGCGCGCGTCCTCGACCCAAGCACCACCTACGATCCGAAGATCCCCACGCTCAAGCAGGTTCTGGGTCATGACCACGGCGACGAGGTCACGTCGCCTGAAGGTGTTGCGATCTA
>JAYUUU010000390.1:0-5039 GCA_043754395.1 Vicinamibacteria bacterium | reverse complement strand
CCGGCGCTCTCTACCGGGAGCTGTTCGAGGTCCTGCGGGAGAAGGGCTATTGCAACGCTTACGCGGGCATCGCCCTGCCGAATGACGCGAGCATCGCGTTCCACAAGTCGCTCGGCTTCACCCACGTAGGCACGTTCCATCGCGCGGGCTGGAAGTTCGGGAGGTGGCACGACGTCTCGTGGTGGGAGGCCCGCCTTCAGGATCGCCCACCGGTCTTATGAACCCGGAGGGGGAACAGCGCGGTCGCTCGTATCGTCGGTGAGGATGATGACTACGTTTGGCCTTTCTAGCGGGCAGGCACCGCGACGGCGGGAACGAGGCCCAAGCGAGTGGCACGTCGCGCAAATCGCTGGTTGTCGAAAGTCATCAGCTCGGCGCAATGAGCGCTGGACACCAGATGCAGCGCGTCAGCAAAGTCGAGGCCCCGAGAATGGTGATCCAGGGCGTCCGCGATGCGCGACCATGCCTCAACGTGGACGTTGGGCAGTCCCAGCAGGTGTCTGACCACCCGCGTGAAGTCCTCGGCCCCGAAGCCGTAGAACGCCCGCAACACCCATTCGAGTTCCAGAACAACCGTCAGAGGAACGAACACCTGAGCCGATTCGGTGAGTAAACGACGGGCGATAGGCCGCTGCTTCGCTGCTTCGGGGTCTTTCGGGTCATCCACATAGAAGCGAGCCAGTATGTTCGTGTCAAGGGAGATCATCAAAGGCTCTTTCGCATGGCTGCCGCCACATCAAAATCCGCGAGGCGTCGCCTCCCCGGCCGTTTGCACACCAGCATGCCAAAGCCGTCCTCAGCCTTGGTTTGGACCATCGGGCGCTTGATCTCAACCTGGATGACTTGCCCCTCCAGGCTGAAGTTGAGCTGGCAACCCTGGGCGATGCCAAGTCGGCGACGGATCTGCACCGGAATGACGACCTGGCCTTTGTCGGAGACGGTGACGGTGTGCATGGCAATCTCTCCTCTTACCTGGTAAGAGTACCAAGCGAAGCGTCAACGAAGCAAGCCGATTGCCCCCCTCCTCACTGCGAGGAGGGCATCGAAAGGCGTGCCTACAGGGGGGGGATCTCGCGGGTTGGTTGGGCGGTCGCCTTTTTGAAGGTGACGCGGAAAATCGCGGCCGGCCCCGGCCCGACATCCAGCCGTCCTCCGAGCTGACGGGCCAGATCCGAGAGAAGTTGAATGCCGAGGGAGCTGGCGCGCCTGGCTTCGAAATCCGCCGGGAGGCCAACGCCGTCGTCGCTCACCTCGAGACAGACCTGCTCATCCGCCTCCTTCCGCAGAACGAGGCTTACCGTGCCGCTCTTTCCTTCGGGGAAGCCATGTTTGAGACTGTTGGTCAGCAGCTCGTTCACGATCAGGCCGCAAGGTATGGCCTGCGCGGTCAAAGCCTCCACCGGCTCGAGGTCTGTGACCAATCGCAGGTCGCGAGGCCGGGCGTTCAACGCCTGAAACGACTGAGTGGCGACCTTGCTCAGATAGTCCGAGAGCTGGACGGATTTGTAGTGCTCCGTCCTGTAGAGCGCTTCATTCAGGAGGATGACCGACTGAACCCGGGTCTGCATCTCCCGAAGCACCGCCTTCGTCTCGGCCTCCGCGCTGCGGCCCGCGCTGATACGCATCAGGCTCACGATCAGGGCGAGATTGTTCTTCACCCTGTGGTGCGTCTCCTTGATCAGCGCCTGTTTTTCACGAAGCGACTGTGCGAGAGCCGCCTCCGCCTGCTTGCGCGTAGTGATGTCGCGGAGCGTCACTATGACTTGAGTCGGGTTTCCGCTGGCGTCCCGCAGGAACGAGGCGTTCGCCGACATGTCGAAACGGCTGCCGTCCGCGCGCAATCCCTGGTATTCAGTCATTTCCGTGGCGCTTCCGCTGAGCACGAGGACGAGATCCGATGAGACTCTGTCGTGATCCTCGTGGACGACGAAATCGAGCACCGTACGCCCCAGCGCGTCCGCCAACTGGCCAACGGCGAACATCCTTAAAGCGACGCGAGAGACCATGAGGATCCTGCCCTCAAGGTCGGTGATGATCACGCCATCGGGGGAAGAATTCAGGATGGACCGATACCGCTGCTCGCTCGCCCGGAGGGCCTCCTCCCCGCGCTTGCGGGCGGTGATCTCACGGATCGTGAAGAGCAGCTCGGACGGGCGTCCCAAGGCGTCTGGAATTACCGCGGTGTTCGCCTCCATGTCGAACCGGTCGCCGTCCAGGCGGATCCCACGGTATTCGGCCGGTTCCGTTTTGCTCCCTTGCAGCCGGAGAGCGAGATTGGCGGAGGCTCGTCCCCGATCCTCGGGGACGAGGAAATCGAATATCGACAGGCCGAGCACATCCTCGTGTTTCTGGGCGCCCAGAATCTCCAGGGTCCTGGGCGAAACAAGGAGAGCACGGCCGCCGAGATCGGTGATCACGACGGCATCGGGAGAAGAGTTCAGAATGGACCGATACCGCTGCTCGCTCGCTCGCAACGCCTCCTCGATTCGCTTGCTTTCGGTTACGTCGCGAACGGTGGCATGGAGGATGGCGTCGTCGCCATCCTGGACGCGGGTGAGGAGCACGTCCGCGGCGAACTCTTCGCCGTTCATCCGTCGGTGCGTCCACTCGAAGGAATGGGAGCCCTCGCGGGTGGCGGTCAGGATCATCTCCCGGGACTTCTCGGAGGAGAGGCGCCCATCGGGCTGGCGTTCAGGGGACGCGTCCCAGGGGGCGAAAGCAACCAACTCTTCCTCGGTTTGGGCGCCGAACAGTCGGATGGCCGCGGGGTTAGGGGCGGCGAACGTCCAGTGGGGAGGAGCGAGGGTGATGATCGCGTCCCGGGTCGACTCGAAGAGCCGGCGGTGACGGACCTCCGCGTTCCGGCGCTCCCGGTTGACCAGCGAGAGGGCGATCTTGTCCGCCAGCCGGCAGGCGAACTGCACCTCGTCGCGCTCCCAATGATGAGGTTTGTCCACGTGCTCGAGGCAAAGGAGCCCAAGGCGCCGGCCCGACACCTGTACCAGCGCGTCGAGCATGGAGGTGATCCGAAGAGGCCTGAGATAACCCTCCACGTAACCCGAGGTACGCGGGTCGGTGAGGGGGTCGTCGGCATCGACGTAGGCGCCGCTCTTCAGTGCGGCGAACTCATTCCCATATTGCGCCTCGGTGAGGACCAGGCCTTTCGAGTGTCGTTCGGGTGTGGCCTCATAGGAATCGACGCAGCGCAGTTCCGTCTCATCTTCGTTGAAGAGCCAGACGTTCGCCCGCTCCACGCCCGTGGTCTTCGTGGCGAGTTCCGTGATTTCGCGCACGAGTTGTTCGACATCTCCTGCGGCGAACGCGTCGGAGCGGGCGGCCCGGCCTATCACCTCCTGCTGGCGGCGCATCCGTTCGAGTGTGGCGAGGATGTCCGCGCGCGACGCCGCCGCCTCGCCCGGCTCGATATCGCCCTCGGGTCTCGCGTCGTCCTTCGGTTTCCCTGTCACCGGGCCCTCGGGTTCTGCCCTTTGTCTACCGGGTCCGGGGTGGCCCAGGTGACGGCGATTGAGACGCCGGAAACGGCGCCCGGTTCGATCTCAAGGCGGCCTCCGAGTTGCCGCGCGAGGTCGGACGCGAGCTGCAGGCCGAGCGAGCGGGCCCGGTCATCTGGAAAAGCGTGCTTCATACAGTTTGAGATGAGTTCGTTCACCAGCAGCCCGCAGGGGATGGCCTGATCCATCTCGACGTTCACGGAATCCAGACGCAGGTCGAGTTTAACGGAGTCGGTCCGCACGGTGAGCGCGCGGAAGGACTGGGTGGCGAGATGCCTGAGGTAGACGCCCAGGTCCACCGCAGCGAAAGTGCCGGACCGATAGAGCGTCTCATGCAGGAGGGCCATTGACTGGATGCGGCCCTGCATGTCCTTGAGCACCTTCCGGTTCTTGAGGCGCAGCAGGCTTGTGATGACCTGGAGGTTGTTCTTCGCCCGGTCGGAACGGGCTCGAAGCCTCACTCATCAAAGAGAAGCATCCCGGCCGCCCTCGCCCGGGGCGGGCGTAAAGGCGACGGTGAAGGTGGCCTCCGGGCCGACTTCGAGCGTGCCTCGAAGTTGTTTCGCAAGGTCGGCCACCAGTTGAAGGCCGAGCGAATCGCGCTGCCTGGCCGCAAAGTCCGCGGGCAGGCCCTTGCCGGTGTCGCTCACCCTCAGAACGAGTTGAGGACCGCCGTCCACAAGGACCAGTTCGACCCTGATCCGGCCGCCGTGATCGTCGGGGAACCCATGCTTCAGGCAATTCGAGATCAGCTCGTTGACGAGGAGTCCGCACGGGATGGCCTGGTCCATCTCCACCCGGACAGAGGCCAGATCCAGGTCGAGCTCTATGGGGCCGGGCCGGTCGTTCAGTGCGCGGAACGACTGAGTGGCGAGTTGCCGGAGGTAGACGCCGAGGTCCACCGCCGCGAACATGCCGGTCCGATAGAGCGTCTCGTGCAGCAGGGCCATGGAATGGATCCGGTTTTGCATGGCCTTGAGCACGGACCTGGTGGGGAGATGCTGGTTACGCGAGGTCTCCAGCCTGAGCAGACTTGTGACCACCTGCAGGTTGTTCTTCACGCGGTGGTGGACTTCCTTCAGCAGAGCGCCCTTCTCCGCCAGCGACTTTCGCAGCGCCTCGTCGCCCTGCCGGCGCTGTGTCACGTCGCGGGTGATCGCCAGCATCATCAGCGGCCGGCCCTCCGCGTCCCGCATGGGGGCGGCGTGGGTTTCGAGCCAGCGTCTCGTGCCTCGAAGACCGGTGATCTCGTATTGCAGCTGCCCGGCCTCGCCCGCGAGGACGCTCCGGAAAAGTGCGGCAAAGGCCGCGCGGTCCTCCGGACGGAGATATTCGACGAGAGTCTGAGATTTCGCTTCCTCGACCGAGCCTGCTTCGAGCATGGCCAGCCCGGCGGCGTTCATCTCGAGCAGGGCCCCGTCCGGCCCGAGCACCTTCACGCACTCCGGTTCGGCCTCGAAGATGGTCCGGAACCGCTGCTCGCTGTCCCGCAGAGCCTCCTCGGCCCGCTTGCGTTCGGTGATGTCC
>JAYUUU010000389.1:0-14314 GCA_043754395.1 Vicinamibacteria bacterium | reverse complement strand
CGGCTTCCTCGGCAAGCCGGTCGAGATGGACATCAATCCCGCGGTGGGTGATCTCAAACCCTGGGACCTCGACACGCAGTTTGATGTGATGAAGGGCCGTTATCCGCGGATCGAAGGCCCGCTCAAGGTCACCGGCCGCGCGAAGTACACCTACGACATCAAGCTTCCGGGCATGCTTTGGGGACGGATGGTGGGTTCGGCCATGCCGCACGCCGAGATCGTGAAGATCGACACCTCGAAGGCCGAGGCACTTCCAGGCGTCAAGGCGGTCTGGACCACCGAGTCGCGGACCGCGCGTTTCGCCGGCCAGGACGTGGCCGCGGTCGCTGCGACCACACCCGAAATCGCCGAGGACGCCGCGCGTCTCATCGAGATCACGTACAACGAGAAGCCTTTCATCACCGACCTCGAGAAGGCGATGGAGTCGGGCGCGCCACCTGTGTATTCGCTCGAGCAGGTTCCCGGGAATCCGGCGATCCCGAGGAACGGCAACATCCTCGGGCCGCAGACCGGCCGCGGCCTCAAACGAGGCGACGTCGTCGCGGGACTCTCGGAGGCCGAGGTCAGCATCGAAGGAACGTATCGCGTCTCTGTCCACACCCATGCGCCGCTTGAAACCCACGGCGTCATCGCTCAGTGGGACGGCGACGATCTCACGATCTACGCCTCGACTCAGGGTGTTTTCACGGTCAAGGAAGGCGTCTCCGAGGCGCTCAAGATTCCGAGGACCAAGGTCCGTGTGATCTGCGAGCACATGGGTGGAGGGTTCGGCAGCAAACTGGCGCCCTCCGCGACGGGCAGCCAATTCGCGGTCGTCGCCTGCATCCTGGCCAAGAAAGCCCAGGCCCCGGTCAAGCTGATGCTCGACCGCAAACAGGAACATCTGTGCACGGGCAACGCGCCCTCGGCTCTTATCACCGTAAATATCGGCGCCAGGAAAGACGGCACGTTCACCGCCATCCACCATCGCTCTTATGGCTCGGCGGGGATAGCGCCGGGTGCGGGCACCGCGGCGCCGCTTGGCAACCTCTACCAGAACACGCCGAACATCCTGGGTGAGGACCACAGCGTGTTCACGAACGCGGGACCAGCGGCGCCACTGCGCGCGCCGGGGCATCCGCAGGGGGCCTTTGCCCTCGAATCGGCGGTTGACGAACTGGCCGAGAAGCTCCAGATGGATCCGCTCGAACTTCGAAAGAAGAACGACCCCTCTCCGGTGCGACAGATGCAGTACGACATCGGGGCCAAGGCGATCGGCTGGGAGCGGCGGAACACGAAGGCGGGCGTGTACGCGCCCGTAACCGGCGGAGCGACGGATTCACCGAGGCGGGGAGCAGCGAAAGTCCGCGGCATCGGCATGGCGAATGGAGAATGGAACGTCATCGCGCGAGGCAGCGGTGTCGGCTGCGAAGTGCGCATCCATCGCGATGGTTCGGTCGAGTGTTTCTCGGGCGCGCAGGACATCGGCAGCGGCTTCCGAACCGCGATGGCGGTGGTCGCGGCGGAAGAACTCGGCCTGCAACCGAAGGACATCACGATGCATGTGGGCGACACACGGTGGCCCGAGGGCCCGGGTTCGGGCGGCAGCAACACCACGAACTCGGTGGCGCCGGTGGTGAGGCTCGCCGCCCACGACGCGAAGCAGAAGCTTTTCGCCGCGGCCGCCCCCGCCCTGGGCGTCAAGCCCGAGGATCTGGAAGCGCGCGGAGGGAAAGTCTTCATTGCCAGCAAACCGGCGAAGAGCCTGAGCTTCAAACAGGCGGCGGCGAAGATCAGCGGAGAACAGGTCGCGGCGACCGCGGAGAGGAAGAAGCAGTACGAACTCTTCCGCCAGGAGATCGCGGGCACCCAGTTCTGCGAGGTCGAAGTCGATGTCGAAACCGGCGAAGTGAAGATCATCAAAATGGTCTCGGTGAACGACTGCGGCATTCCGGTCAACTCTCTCCTCACCGAGAGCCAGGTGATCGGCTCGATGATTCAGGGCGCGTCGTGGGCGCTCTTCGAGAACCGTATCCTCGACCGCAGCTACGGGACGATGGTGAATCCCAATCTCGAGTCGTACAAGATCCTCATGCCCACCGACATGTTCGAAGCGGTCTCGATCCTCACTCCGGTGGCGAACCTCGGCAACAACACATCCACCGCGGGGATCGGCGAACCGCCGAGCGTGCCCCCGCTCGCGGCTATCGCAAACGCTGTCTTCAACGCGACGGGCGCCCGCGTCCGCTCGCTGCCCATCTCGCCGGATCGCATGCTGGCCGCTCTCGCCGAAGCCCGACGGAGGGCTTAACCCAATGAATCGCTTCGAAGTCGTCAAGCCGAACACACTCGCCCAGGCGAAGGACCTCGTCCAGGAAAAGGCGTGGAGCAGCTACAAGGCCGGTGGGATCGATCTCATCGACCACCTCAAGGAGCATCTCGAGGAGCCGCCGCGCATCGTTGACCTTAAAGGCATCCCGGGCCTGGCCGATATCAAGGTCGAGTCCGATGGCGCGCTTCGGATCGGCGCCTTGGTCAAGCTCGCGGACGTCGCGAACGACGAGAGGATCAAGAAGACCCACGCGGCTCTTGCGATCGCCTCAGGTGAAGCGGCCTCGCCTCAGATCCGAAATGTAGCGACGATCGGCGGCAACGTTCTGCAACGTCCGCGGTGCTGGTACTACCGGCTCGAGGAGTACAAGTGCCTCAAGAAGGGCGGGGAAGTCTGTTACGCGGTGGGTGGTGAAAACCGGTACCACGTGATCTTCGGAGGTGGACCGTCTTACGCCGTTCATCCGTCGAATGCCGCGGTGGCTCTCGTGGCCCTTGGCGCTTCCTTCCTGTTCGATGGCCCGAAGGGGCCGCGCACCGTCGCGGCGTCGGAGTTTTTCCAGCTGCCCTCGAAAAACCCGATGGTCGAGAACTCCCTGGCTCCCGCCGAGATTCTCACCGAGATCCGCATCCCCGCCGCGGCCGGACGGTCGATCTACGACGAAGTCCGCGAACGGCAGGCCTTCGACTGGCCCCTCGTTTCTCTCGCCGCGTCGGTTCGCCTCGATGGCGGCCTGGTGAAGGATTGCCGCGTGGTTCTGGGCGCGGTGGCGCCGATACCGTGGCGGTCCAATCGGGCCGAGGCAGCACTCATGGGGAAGCCCTTGAACGAAGCGACGCTCCAGGACGCGGCCCGGGCCGCGATCGTTGGCGCCGCCCCTCTCTCAGACAACGGCTACAAGGTCTCTCTGGTCCAGACCCTCGTCCGCCGCACCCTGGCCCAGCTCGCCTAGGAGGGAAAGCCCGAAATGAACGAGACCCACGAAACCGCCGCATCTTCAGGCGACATCGAACCCGTCGTCATCCCGTGCAGCCGCATTCGTACCAAGATGTACTACGTTCTCGGACGCCAGGCCGTCGACCTTACGAAATCCTCGCCGACATCGCAGTACTGGTGCTCCCGCACCGCCACGGTGATCGGGCCCGACGACGTCTGCTGCTCACCGGAGTTGTGCGCACCGAATCGCGCCTGTTACGAAGCGGAGGAGTGACGCTGCCGGAGTTCCGAGGCCAGCGTCATCCCGAGGAGTCCGGCTGAGGAGCCGACGAGGGATCCCCGAAGTGGCTCAATCCGAGGCGCTCTAGGCCGTCCCGCCCTTCGCCTTCGGATCCACCACCACCACGGGCAGGACGATCGTAAACTTGGTCCCCTGACCCTCTTCGCTTTCCACCGTGATGTCGCCGCCCATCATCTGGCAGAAGTTGCGGCTTATCACGAGCCCAAGACCCGTCCCGCCAAACTTACGCGTGGTGGAGGCGTCCGCCTGAGTGAAGGCCTGGAACATCCGGCCGAGCTGTTCTTTGTTCATGCCGATACCGGTGTCGGAGACGATGAAGTGGAAGATCTCAGCACCGTCGAGCCAGTTCCGGAAGACGTCGAGGGTGATCGTGCCGCGTTCCGTGAACTTTGAGGCGTTCGAGAGCAGGTTAAAGAGCGATTGCCGAACCTTGGTCACGTCCGCATGGATCGCGCCCAGGTTCGGTCCGAGATTCACCGTGAGCGTGTTGGCTTTCTTGTCCACGAGAGGGGCGACCACCGCCACCACGTCTTCGATCAGGGGTTTCACGTCGACGCTCTCGAGGTAGAGGTCCATCTTGCCGGCCTCGATCTTCGAAAGGTCGAGGACATCGTTGATGAGCGCGAGCAGGTGCTTCGCGGAGGAATGGACCTTCTTGAGATCGGGCACGTACTCGTCGTGGCCGTTGTCCTCGGCCTCCTCCTGCATCATCTCGGTGTAGCCGATGATGGCGTTGAGCGGAGTACGAAGCTCATGGCTCATGGTGGCGAGGAACTGGCTCTTGGTGGCGTTCACGGCCTCGGCCGCGACCTTCGCTTCCTTGAGCTCTTTCTCCTGGCGCTTCCTTGAGGTGATGTCCTGGGCCACCGCGATCATTCCAGAGGCCTGACCCTCGGCGTTTTTCAGGATGCCGGTGGAGAAGGACATGGGAATCTCACGGCCGTCCTTGGCGCGATACGTGGTTTCAAAGGTCGCCTGAGCCGATTTGGACTTCAGAGCATCATCGGGCACGCCGCCGCTGATGATCGAAAAGGGCTGGTCGACAAGCTCCGCCTCGGTGTAGCCGAGAAGCCTGAGCAGCGCGCGGTTCACGGTTCGGATCTTTTCGTTCCGATCGATGACGATGAGCGTGTCCTTCATGTTGCGGATGATGTCGTCGACATAGGTCTTCGAAACCGTGGTGGAGTCGAGGCTCGCGGCCATCGCTTTGAAGGCCTGGGCCAGCTGTGCCACCTCATCGTTGCCCTCGGGGTTGATGTTCCGCCCCGCCGCAAAGTTCCCCTGCGCCACTTCACGAGTGGTCGCGGAGAGCGACCGGATCGGAGACACGATGCCGCGGGAGAGGGAGATCAGAAACAGCATCACGCCGATCAGCGAAATCGTCGCGATGGCGCCCGACTGAATGGCGCGGCTTCGCAGAAGAGCCACGGTGGTCTCGAGCGTGGTGACGAAGGCGGCGCGTCGCGACTTGACGACACGGTCGAGGCCGTCGTCGATCGACCCGCGCAGGTCGGCCACGCGGCCGGAGAGAACGCCGATGCGCTCTGAGTTCAGTCCGGCGAGACCGCCTTGCTGCTGCTCGCTGCTGATCGCGAGGCGCGCGAGTTCAATGGCCAGAGGAAGGTATTCAACGAAGGATCTGCGGAGCTTGCGGATCTCCTCTTTCCGGTTCTCGCTGGAAATGTCTTCCACCACATTGAGAAAGCCGATGAGTCTCGTTCCCGAGCGCGAGGCGCCTTCGAGAAGATCGCCCTCGCCGGTGCTTACCACCTCCTCGATCTTCGCGGTGAAGTCTTTAAACGAGTCCTGGGCGGCCGCGAGCTGTTCGTATTCGGGGAAAGCGCGATCCTTGAGCTCGAGCATCTCGGTGGCGATGCGGCGCCCGGTGTCGATGAAGAGCCCGACCAGGACGCCGGTAGCCACGATAAAGCCCACCAGCAGCAAACCGAATTTGAACGAAAGCGAAAAACGGGACATCGTCTCTTCGCCTCTTTGGCCTTGAACCTACTGGGCGTGGATCCTAGTTCGAAATCTCGAGAACGCGGACCCGGTCGTCGACCGCCTGTGCCTCGATCACCGCGATGGCGCCTGGTTGCCGGGCCACGAAGTCGACAAGCTGCGCGCTGCTCCGGAAGACCTTGGGCACCGTGCCGCCTCCCGAGAAGAGGAGACGTTTCCAGTAGGCCCGGAACTGGCTGACGCTCTTCTTGAGGGTGCCCGCGAGGAATGTCTCACCCGCGGGGCTCTCTTCTTCGGGCATGGCGGGGACGATGCGGGTCCCGGTCTCCCAAAGCGTCTTCTTGCCGAGGAAGATGCGATTGAGGTCGTCCGTGCTGAGGCTTGCGAGTTTGTTTTCCTTGCTCACGATCACGCGAAGCGAACGGTCGACACCCTGGGCCAGAGCGGAGGAGGCCTGGACCGACAGGAAGCCCAGCAGGGTCAAGAGGCCCAGCGCGGTTTTGGCGGTCTTTTGTGCCATGCCTTTAAAACCCCAGGACCAGCGCGGCTTTCAACTCGTGGTAGCCCCGACCCTTGTATTGCGCGAGGCTCGACCGGGAGCCGCCCTTGAAGGCGTTGTTCTCGACTTTCAGCTGGAAATTTTTCGACAGCTCGATGTTCACGCCTACGATGAAGTCGCGCCCGCCGATTTCGCCGATGTCCCGGTTCGGGTTGACCTTTTCGAAGCGCATATACGGGGTCCAGCCGCGGCGGAGGTGGTAGGAGGGCTGGATGTACCAGCCAAGCTGCCGCTGCGAACCGCCGGTTTTGAGACCCAGCGAGCCGAAAGCCACTTCGCCGAGGATCCTGATACGGGTGAGGTTCAATTCGGCCTCGAGGCCATGGCTCTGGAGCGTCGTGAACGTGGGAGAGCTCAACCGATCGCGATAGAAGGAATAACCGACGCGTATGTTCTCGGTCGCGTCCACCCGCACCCGGGCGGTGATCGATTTGGACGTGTTCTCGTCTTCCTCGAACGGGTTCGCTTCCTCCTGCTCGCCGTTCGCGACGAGGACATCGTAGGAGATGTCCTTGCCGCCCATGACGCCGTCCCCGTGCGCGGCGATTCCGGCGCCCCAGCGGGGATAGAACAAGTAGCCGCCCTCCACGATCCGGTCGTTCTTGTTGAGGCTCGCGGCCTCCTTGACGGTCAGGAAGGCGGGCTTGGCGGTGTGAATCTCATTGAACACTCCGAAGGGCGTGAACATCTTCCCGAAGCGGAGCTTCAGCTTGTCGGACAGCGCGTATTCGACGAAGCCGTACTCGAGCGCCTGGTTGCCCCGGCCGTCCTCGGTGGCGGTGCCGTGCTCCCACGAGACGTCGGCGGCCACCCGGACACGCTCGGAGACTGTGATGTTGAAGACCAGGTCGAACTGGTCGGCATCGAAGGAGCCGTTTTTGTCTCCCGCGCCGTCCTTGCTGAGCTGCTTCGAAAACTCGAAATTCGTGTAGCCGTTGATCACGATCCGGTCGGCCATCTCCTGAGCGCCGGCGGGGAGGCAGGCCAGGACGAGCAGCAAGGCGACTCGGAGCACACGCCTCATTTGGAGTTCTCCCTGGTGGTTCATTTCGGCCCGAAGTGTAATCGCAACCCCGCTTGGCTTCATCCTTGCCCCCCGCGAACGAAACGCCACGGACGGCGTAACATTCCCCCAAGCAAACGTGGAAATTCACGCCAACGATTCCAGGGAGAAAACATGCGAAAAGTGACACTGTCGAAGGGCGATTTCTTGTGGGAGGCCGGCGACGTCGCCCGCAACATCGGCATCGTCGAGAGCGGGAAACTCGGGGTTCGCTCGGGTCGCGGGATCGTGGGCATCGTCGCTCCGAAGATGGTCCTCGGCGAAAGCGCGCTTCTCATGCTCGACGGAGTGGCCCAGATGCGCACCGCCGCCGTGGTCGCCCTTGAAGACACGACGGTTACCGAGTACTCCGCGTCGCTTTTCCAGCAGACCTTCGAGTCCGGCCGTCATGACGTCGGACACCTCATCCTGCTCTCGCTCATCGGCCAGGTGTGCCGCAACAACCTCCTCGTGATGGCGGCCCACGGCGAGAAGCTCGTGGTCGCGGCCCTGCTTCGAGGCCAGGTGCAGGCGATGGGTGAGACCGCGGCCCAGTGCCGCCAGATCAAGTCATGGGACCACTTCACCTGGACCTTCAACTACCTCATCCACCTCCGGAACAACACGGACCGGATGCGCGATGAACTCGTGACCACCCAGGCGGACGAGAGTGCGGCTCTCACCAAGGCGTCCGAGATGATGAAGAGCCTGGTTCAAGGCGCCGACATCCTGCCTCACATCGAGGCCCTGATCGCCGCCGATCGCGCCAAGGCCGAGTGGTTCACCCGCTAGGCGATCTCCTTCGGTCCGCGACGCCGGGCCTGAAGCAGTCGGGAACGACCGAACACGAGGACGATTCATGCTGAGCTGGTTATCCGGGGGGCAGAGCCTCCAACAACTGATCGCCGCGAAGAAGTGGGACAAGGCCGTCGTTCAGCTCCAGGCGGAGATCAAGAACGCGCCCAAGGATTCCCGCACGCGGATTCAGCTCGCCGATGTCCTGATCGAGGCCGGCCGGGGCCGGGACGCGGTCCCGATCCTGCTCAAGCTGGCCCAGGAGTTTGGGAGCGAGGGCTCGGCTCCGCGCGCCATTTCGGTCCTGAAGAAGATCGAGCGCATTCAGCCGGGCCGGGGCGATGTCCAGAAGGCCCTCGCCGCACTCATCAGGAAGTCGGCGCCCAAGCCCTCGGTGCGTTCCGGGATCGACGAAATCGTCCGGGGCGCGGATCAGTTCGAGATGGAGGAAATCGGTCTCGACCTGCGGCCCGCGGCCGCCGAGATCGAGCCCTCGGCGTTCCTCTTCCAGGCTCCAGCGACTCTCGCTCCGCCTCCTCCGTCGACACCTTCGGCAGTGAGGTCGGCGCCCCCTCCGCCTCCCGAGGAGGATCAGGTCGAGATGGACGATCTGGTGATGCCCCCACCCAAGACACTTCTCGAGATCGCCTCAGCCGCGCCGCCTCCCCTCGAAGCGGCAAAGGCCGCGCCCCAGGTAGTCGAGATGACTCAGGCCGCGACCATGATCGCGGAGATGAGCGACACCGACAAGGGTCTTTTCGACGATCTGCTCGACACCATCGAGGCCGTCCTCGCCGAAGCGCCGGCCGCGGCGGCGCCGCGGGCGAACGTGCCGAGAATCTCGAGCCCGCTCTTCGCCGACTTCTCGGAAGACGATCTCGTCGCGGTTATCCAGGGCCTCGAACTCGTCTCGTTCGTCCCCGGAGACATCCTGATCCTCGAAGGAGATCCAGGCGAAAGCCTCTTCGTGATCACTTCGGGCGTGGTGCGCGCCTTCGTCCGCCAGAAGGATGGAAAGAACAAGCTCGTCCGGGAGATGGGCGAGGGCTCGTTCTTCGGCGAGATTTCGGTGCTCTCCGGCAAACCGCGCACCGCCACCGTCACCGCGAAGACGCCGGTTGAAGCGCTCATCCTCGAGCGCAAGATCCTCGACGACATCTGCAAGACCCACCCGAGCGTCCGCACCACCCTTCAGAAGTTCGCCGCCGAACGCCTGAAGGGCGGAAAATAGAGCATGGTCAAGGTCCTCCTTGTCGAAGACAACGAGATGAATCGCGACATGCTGTCGCGGAGGCTCATCAAACGAGGCTACGAAGTGGTCATGGCCATCGATGGCCAGCAGGGCGTCGATATGGCGGTCACCGAGAAGCCGGACATCATTCTGCTCGACATGAGTCTGCCCGTGGTGGATGGTTGGGATGCCGCGCACAAGATCAAGGCCAACGACGCATCGAAGGGCATTCCTCTCGTCGCCCTGACCGCGCACGCGATGGCGAGCGACAAGGAACGAGCCCTTTCAGCGGGGTGCGACGACTTCGACACCAAGCCCGTGGAATTGCCTCGTCTGCTTGGGAAGATCGAAACCCTCCTCAAGGCCAAGGGGGTCACACCCCCGGTCAAAGCGTAGTTCGAGGGCCCGAGGCGACTCCGCAATGACCGCTGAGGGACCGAAGGGGCACGACAACCCTGACCCGCTTTCGCAGGTTCGCCACGACCTCAAGACGCCGATCAATCAGATCATCGGCTATTCGGAGATGCTGGCCGAGGATGCTGAAGAGAAGGGCGACAGCGGATCGCTCGCTGATCTTGGGAAGATCACCGCCGCGGCGAAGACCCTTCTCGAGTTAATCGACAAGGAGCTGCGTCCAGGGAAGATCGCTCTGCCCGCGCCGGGCCCGCCGGCAGGCGCCCCGACGAGCGCCGCGCCGGTCAAGCTGGCGGACGGCCGGGCCACCGGCGACATCGCGGTGGCCCGTGTGCCCGAGGCCTTGCAGCCGCTGCCCCCGCTTCCCGGGAACACCGACCCCGGCGTCGATCGCCTTCTCGTGGTCGACGATAACGAGATGAACCGCGACATGCTCTCGCGCAGACTCAAGGGCAAGGGTTATGTCGTCGAGCTCGCGGAAGGCGGCCAGCAGGCCCTCGACATGCTGGCGAAGGACCCCTTCGACCTCATCCTGCTCGACATCATGATGCCCGGGATCTCCGGCATCGACGTGCTGCGGACGGTGCGGCAAACGAAGTCGCGCGCCGACCTGCCCATCATCATGGCGACCGCCAAGGATCAGAGCGACGACATCGTCGAGGCGCTGAAACTCGGCGCGAACGACTACGTCACCAAGCCGATCGACTTTCCGGTGTGTCTCGCCCGCGTGCAGTCGCAGCTCGCCTTGAAGCGCGCCCAGGATCAGGTGAAGCGACTCAATGCCGGCCTTGCCCGAAGGAACGATCTGATCAAGGCGACGTTCGGCCGGTACCTTTCGGATGAAGTGGTGGACCAGATCCTCGAATCGCCGGGCGGCGCTCGTCTCGGCGGAGACAAGCGGACGGTCACCATCTTGATGTCGGACCTCCGAGGCTTCTCGGCCCTCTCGGAGCGTTTGCCTCCGGAGCAGGTGGTCCGGATCATCAACAACTACCTCGCGGCGATGACCGAGGTGATCAAGAAGCACAAAGGCACGATCGACGAGTTCATCGGCGATGCGATCCTCGCGATCTTCGGGGCGCCCGTGGGCCGCGAGGACGATGCGAAGCGCGCCATCGCCTGCGCGGTCGAGATGCAGCTCGCGATGCACGCGGTGAACGAATACAACCGCAAGAACGAGCTGCCAGAGATCGAGATGGGGATCGCTCTTCACACCGGCGAAGTCATCGTCGGCAACATCGGCTCGGAGCAGCGGGCCAAATACGGTGTCGTCGGCACCGCGGTGAACCTCACCTCGCGCATCGAGACCTACACGATCGGCGGCCAGATTCTCATCTCGGACACCACGTATGTTGCCGCGGGTCCGGGAATCACGGTCGGCGGTCAGATGGCGGTGAAGGCGAAGGGCCTCAAGGAACCGATGATCGCGCACGACCTGCGCGGTGTGGGCGAGCCCTTCAATCTGCACCTGCAGACCCGGAGCGCGGAGCTGCTTCCCTTGAAGGAAGAGATCGCGATCGACTACTTCGTCATCGACGGCAAGGCGGTGGGTGACGAAGAGTTCAAGGGGTCCTTCACCGCCCTCTCCTCGAAGGCCGCGGCGGTGAGGGCGAACGAGACGGTCCCCGCACTCACCAATCTGAAGCTCCACGTGCGGTCGACCAATGGGCAATGGATCCCGGGCGACCTCTACGGCAAGGTCCTCGAGGCGGATCCACCGCCGGGAGCGACTTTCGTCGTCCACTTCACGTCTTCTCCGCCCGAGGTCGAGACCTTCGTGAAGGCGACGCTCCTGGCTCTTCAAGAGTCCGGGATTCCCTGAGCCTCAAGGCTCGCGAGTCAGCCTGTTCGGGGTGCTCCATGCGGTCCCTCGTGCGGATCTTCGCATTCGCTGTCTTCTGTCTCGCTCCATTTCTTCAAGGGCGGTCCTCAGCCCACAGCGTGCCGGCGCTCCCCGAGGACTACGTCCACATGGTCGGGCTTTACGCGTCGGGCGAAGAGCATTCCGCCCTGGCTCTCCTCGGCGGATGGTCGCAAGCGCGCATCCGCCAGCAGCGGGAGGAACTCTCCGAAGCGGTGGTGTCGATTCGCAAGTGCCCGGCCTGCCCCACCCGGGCCGCTTTTCTGAAATTTCCGACCCGCGCGGCCCTTCTGCTTCACGCCGATCGCGAAATGCTCGAGCAGTTTTCACCGCCGGTGAGCGAGCAGATCGCCCAATGCGGAACCGGTCCTCATGCCACCATCGTCGACCACCTCGCGTCGATTCTGTTGCTGATCGATCCGGAAGCGGGCGGATTCCTCAGGCCCTTGTATCTCGCGGTCGCGCAACTGGCCGAATGGTCGCACTGCTTCAACGAGTCACGACTCTGGGCCCGTGCCGGGCTCAGGTTCTTTCCGAAGGACGCCAATCTCCTGATGGCGGTTGCGGTGGCCGAGGAGACGGGAGCTTTCTTTGTCATACCTCCCGCTCCTCGCTCCCTGGACCAGACACCGGCGGTCGTCCGACAGACCGAGGCCCTGACCGCCAAACTGCGCGACCAGTGGCACGCGGCGCGCCGCGCCTTTGAAGAAGTCCTCCTGGTCTCTCCCGATCACGCCGAGGCGCGTCTTCGCCTGGGCCGCATCTTGTGGCGGGTGGAAAGACCGGATGAGGCGCGTGAGTGTTTCGACAAGGTCCTCGCGAAGGCTGGTGAGGCGCACATCCAGTATCTGGCTCACCTTTTCCTCGGACGTGTTCTCGAGGACAAGCGCGACTGGGCCGCGGCCGAGGAGCACTATCGGATCGCTCTCTCCATGCAGCCGGTTTCACATGTCGCCGCGGTGGCTCTTTCGCACGTGCGTTTCCTTCAAGGCGATCTCGAATCCGCACGGGATACGCTCGACAAGGGACTCGAGGCGGCAAAGACCCGCACGGAGTTCGACCCCTGGGTGCCCTATCTCATCACCCAGACGCCCCAGGGTCAGAAAATCCTCGCGGAGCTGCGCCACGGGTTGCGTCCGTGAGTGTCGCCTGGGCTCCGGCCTTTCTGCTTCTGGGTGCCGCTACTCTGCTTCGACAAGACCCCCAGAAAGCCCTGCCTGTGTTCGGCGCTTCGGTCGAGAACGTGTACATCGACGCCTTCGTTTCCGAGCATGGGGCTCCGGTGACGGGTCTTTTGGCATCAGATTTCGAACTCAAAGACAACGGCGTTGTGCAGCGGCTCGAACTTGTCGCCTCCGACACCCAACCCCTCCTCGCGGTTCTCACCTTCGACGTGAGCAACAGCCTTGATGGCGAAAAACGTGTGGCCCTCACCGCCGCGAGTCAGGCCCTGCTCGAAACATTGCGGCCCGAGGACGAAGCGACCCTTCTGACCTTCGCCGATCAGGTCGACTGGCTGGTTCGGCCGACGACAGACAAGACGTCGATCAAGCGCGCCCTCGACAAACTGCAGCCGGGCGGCGGCACGCCGGTCATCGACGCCCTGTACGCCGCAATGACCCTGCCGATATCGCGCGGCCGCACCCTGGTCGTGCTCTTTACCGATGGCGTCGACAACCTGAGCTGGCTCGACTGGCGCCAGGTCCAGGCCGTGGCCGAGCGATCGAACGCGCTCGTTCACGTGGTGACCCTCCAGCCTCCCCGAGTGCTGATCGGGGGTGTCCAGGGTCCGCTGACCTTCGGCGGTCACATGCTCCCCGCGGTGGGCGCGCGCACGATCGAGTTTGAAGCTGGCTGGGCGCTTCGAAACATCGCCGAGTCGACGGGCGGAAGGTTTTGGGAGGCCGAGTCGCTGGAGCGGCTGAAGACGGCGTTTGCCACCATCGCGGAAGCCATGGGGAAGAGGTACGTCCTTCGCTACTCTCCAGACGGCGTGCCGCGTCCGGGCTGGCACAAGCTCGCTCTCAAACTCCGCAAGAAGAAAGGCGACGTCCACACCCGCACCGGCTATTGGGTGAAGGAGCCTTAACGAATCTCAGATTTCGAGAAACTTGGGCACGCGGGTCAGGTTCCTCGATCCGGATTTCGTTACAAGAGCCACATCCTCGATTCTCACCCCGCCGATGCCCAGGTAGTAAAGCCCCGGTTCCACGGTGACCACGTGGCCCGCGCGAAGGATGGAACCGCGGCGCGAGATCGAAGGAGCCTCATGGATATCGAGGCCGAGGCCGTGTCCGGTGCCATGAAAGAAGCCCTGCATGCGGCCGCCCTTCATGCCCGTCTTGAAACCGCGGGAGTTGAAGAGTTCGAGGATGTTGTCGTGGATCTTCCGGCCATCGGCGCCGGCGTGAATCGAACGGTGGCCGAGGCGCACTCCTTCTTCGACGAGGGCGTAGACCTCTTTGAGCTTCTCGCTCGCTCGGCCGCGCACCACGGTTCGCGTGAGGTCGCCGAAGTATCCAGTAGCCTGCGAGCGCGGAAAGATGTCCATAACGATGGGCGAATGCGCGCGGAGTGGACCGTGACCGATTTCATGCGGATCGACCGCTTGATCGCCGCCCGCGCAGATCGTCCGCACGGGAATGCCTCCGAGCTTGAGGATCGTGGAGTCGACCACGCCGCGCAGATCCTCGGAAGTGAACTTCGCCCCGCCCCGACGCAGCCATCCGTCTCGGCCGATCGTCGTCGACCTGAGCGCCTCGATTCCCGCGAGCAACCCGGCCTCAGCGGCGCGAAGGGATGTCTCGATCGTCTTCACCTCGTCGCGGGTCTTGATCTCCCGCTCCGGCCAGAAGGGCTCGCGGGCCACCTGAAGCCGAATCTTCAGACCCTCGAGCTTCCGCGC
>JAYUUU010000388.1:0-4496 GCA_043754395.1 Vicinamibacteria bacterium | reverse complement strand
ATCGTGGGCCGATATGCGGCTTCAACCGACCCGGGTCAGATCGTGCGTTTCGATCCCGCCAAGAAGAGCTACACGGCGCTGACCTCCTTTAATAAGGAGCGTCTGGCTCAACTTCGACTGCCGAATCCCGAGCACTTCTGGTTCACCGCGAAGAACGGAAAGAAGATCCACTCGATCATCGTGCCACCGCCCTTCGTGGAGGCCGGGAAGAAGTATCCGATCCTGGCTTTTCCTCATGGGGGGCCCAATTCGATGTCGGACGACTCGTTCTCGACGCGGTGGAACTCTCACCTTCTCTCTTCACCCGGCTACTACCTCATCATGACGAACTACACGGGCTCGACCGGTTTCGGCGAGAAGTTCGCGGACGACATCGAACGCGACGTGCTCCGCGGACCAGCCCTTGAAACCCTCGAGGCCATCACCGAAGCGGCTAAGAAGTATCCGCAGATGGACCTCACGCGGCAGTGCGCGGCCGGCGCTTCTTACGGCGGGTACCTGATGAACTGGTACAACGGCGCCACGAACCAGTTCAAGTGCCTCGTCAATCACGCGGGTGCGGTCAACAACGAGTCACAGTACGGCTTGAACGACGGCGGCCTCAATCGCGAGTTGCGCATGGGAGCGCCGATCTGGGAAACCGGGAAAGGCCAGTGGTTCGATCAGTCGCCCATCCGCTATGCGAAGAACTGGAAGACGCCGATGCTCGTGACCCAGGGCGAGATCGACTTCCGGGTTCCGATCAGCGAGTCGATGACCACATTCAAGTTGCTTCAGCGCCTGAAGGTCCCCGCGCGCTTCGTGATCTTCCCCGACGAAGGTCACTGGATCCTCAAGGGACCGAACAGCAAGAAGCACATGGAAGAGATCATGAGCTTTCTCGCGAAATACCTCGGGCCGGCTTCCTGACCGAGGCAAGGCACGATCAAAGCGGCGAGAGCAGTCGGAGAACCACGACCGCGCCCACGACGAGATCGTCGTCGTGCAGCGGCACCACGGAAATGACGCCGGGCCGGGACTTGCCGTCCCGATCGAGCAACTCGGCCCGGTAGCCGGTCAGCTCTCGGCCCTCTCCCACCGCGCGCTCCAGCCGGTTGATGGCCGGGGCGCCGTCTTCTTCAGCGGCGAGGAGGAGGAATTGGGTGATCGGCCGGCCCAGGATCTCCTCTTCCGCGAAACCGGTGGCGTGCGCCACCACAGGGTTGAGCCGGGTGATGTTCAGCGCCTTGCTGAGGACGAACACGAGGTCGCTGACCGTGTTGACGATCGCGTGGTTGTAACGGAGCTGGCGCTCCTGGGACAAGGTCGTCCAATTGCGCTCCCGATTCTCCCTCGTCAAGCGCCGGTTGGTAGCGGTCAGTTCGCTCGTCCGTTCCTGCACCTTGTGCTCTAGAACGATGTTGGCTGCCTGCAAGGTCTCCGTCAGTTTGCGGCGGGTGGCGAGGGTGTCCCGGATCAGCCACGCCACCGTGCCGAACAGAAGAAGATTGGTGGCGACGCCCAGACCGACCACAAGGCGGGTGGTGTGGGCTCTTTCGTACGACTCGCGGTCCCGCTCGCTTAGCAACTCGAACTGCCGATTCCGGAGCCGGTTGATGATCTGCTGAAACCCGGCTACGGTCACTGTTCCTGCGTCGCGCCGCAACGCCTCTTTGACCTTTTCACCGCGCCCGGCTTCCAGGTCCTCCTTGATCGAGGCGGCCAGGGCGATTCGGGCCTTCACGGTCGCCTCAAGCTCGGCCAGGCTCGACTGCACGGCGGGGTTATCGCGGGTGAGGGCCTGGGCCACCGCGTGGTGTTCGAGCACAGCGAAGTAGCTGCTCCGGCAGTCGGTGAAATCCCGCACTTCTCCGGTCAGCGCGTACGTCCGCATCATGCCTTCACCCGCCTGCAGCTCGGACATCATGCCGTCGAGCTCATAGATCGTGGCGTGCGTCTGGTTGACCCAGTCACTGCTTTCGGCATCGCGATTGATGGCGCGGATGGCGAAGACTGAGACTCCCACGATGATTGCGCCCATGATCACAAAGAACAGGTAGATCGCGTGGAGCGTCTTGTCTTTCATGGGCGAGGCGGGCGTTGCGTTTGGGCAGTTACACGGTCGGGGTCGCGGGCAGGCGAACCGGTCTTCAATATGACCGGGCCGAGTTTTTTCCAGCGCTCATCATAGGAGTAAGTGAACTCAAAGGCGGTGGTCCAGTTCTGCTTGAAGGAGTCTGCCACTAAGGCGGCCACGTCACGGAGAGTGGGATCGCTCTTGACCAGCTTCTGGCGCGACTTCCGATTATTGAAGTCGAGATACACGTTCTTGTCGGTCACGAAGACGACGGCGTGGTCCACGTTGTTGCCCGACAACTGTACCTGCATGAGACGCGTCTTGTAACCCTTCAGCCCGAGGATGTGGGAACCGAGGACGGCATAGTCGTCGCAATCGCCGCTCCGTTGCGAAAGAAAGTCCTCCGGCTTCTGCACCCGCGGACGGAATTCGAAGAAGAAGCGTTCGAAGAGGTCGGCGAACTGCTCGGGCGTCATCGAGGGCGCCTTCTCCAGATCCTGCAGCGTGAAAAAGTCGGTTGGCTTCAGTGCGCTCGAAGAGGCGCAGAGCAGAGTGAGCCCGACCGCCAACAGCGCGCGTCCGGCGCCTTGGCGCGGTCCTCGCCCCCGAGTCTGGTCTGGTGCGGGCCGCACCCTATTTCCCGAGGAGGCGGGCGATCTCGGCCAGGATCAGGTCGAGAGGGGAGGTCTTGGACAAACAGCTGTCGATCAGGTCGCCCATCGCCATGTCCGCCACGCGGGTGTCGATGAGGGCTCCGGTCAGCAGAACCACGGGAGTGGCAGGCAGCTTCGCTTTGACCGCCCGGATCAAGCCAAGCCCATCACTGTCCGCGAGGTGGAAGTCGGAAATAACGAGGTCCGGGGTCTCGCTCGCCAGCGCCTTCAGGGCCTCGCTGGCGTTCGCCACACTGGTGACGCGATGGCCTTCGTCCAACAGGGCCTCTCGGAAGAGGTCACGGATCTGGGGTTCGTCGTCAACGTGGAGAATCAGTTTGCTCACGACTGGGTTTGTACCGCTCTCGATAGTACCAGCCACCTGTGGAGACGACGACGGACGGCGGTGACTGCCTCACGGTCGCGCAGGATCGGGAGCATCGTCACTCCCATCGTTTCTACAAACGTCGCGCGGTGGCGAGTCCTCGGATGCCTCAATAGCAGACAGCTGGTGGCACAAATGCTGCAAGCGAGGGGCTCCTATGCAAAAACGAACAATGGATCTCCTCTATCAGGGCCTCGAGACGGAGCTTGGGGGTGTCGAGATTTACACGACCGCCATCACCTGCGCAGTCAACAAGGATCTCAAGAAGGAATGGACCGAGTATCTCGGCCAGACCCGGAACCACGTGCGCATCATGCGCGACACCTTGACGGCGCTGGGCCTCAACCCCAAGAAGGTCACACCCGGCCGGAAGGTGGTCAAGCACATCGGTGGCGCGCTTGTGAAAGCCATGAAGATGGCGAAGGCGACGGGTGATGCGGACGCGGCGGAACTGGTGGCGGCCGAGTGCGTCGTCCTCGCCGAAACCAAGGACCACATGAATTGGGAACTCGTCGGCGAACTCGTGAAGCACGCCCAGGGCGAGGTGAAAGCGGCGCTCAAGTTCGCGCACGACCAGATCGAGGACGAGGAAGACGAGCACCTGTACCACACGACGGGATGGTCGCGGGAACTCTGGCTTCAATCTCTCGGTCTGCCCGCCATGCTGCCTCCCCCCGAAGAGAAGAAGGACGTCAAGACCGCGATTGGCGCGGCGCGCGCGAAGCAGGCGCGCCGGCCGCGACGCGCTCGCTAGTCGCGTCCGGCGGTTCCACGGCCCGTAACCCTTTTGTACAAAGACGCGGGCGCATGACCGCCTGTCCAGATTCAAAGAGTACCTCTGGCACAAATCGCGCTCCGCCACTGCAATTCTTTAGTCCAACCCAGGCTCGCACAACCCTTTGAAAAGGACCACCATGCCCGCAAGGACCAAGTCGACGCCGTCACGCCAAACCGCTCCCGCCAAGAGGGCACCAGCTGTGGGTCAGCCCACGTCAAAGCCTGTCGGAGCACCCGCTCCACCAAAGCGTGTCGCGATGAATCAGAAGCTCGAGTCGATGGACAACCACCGCGAGAACGCGGACGACCAGTTCCTGACCACCTCGATGGGAGTGCGGGTCGAAGACGACCAGAACTCCCTTAAAGAGCAGTTCGTCGCCGCCTTGGCGGAAGGGCGCCAATGGTCTCGGGGGCTCAAGCCTCCGATTCCGACCCCCGCGCGCAATCTCCCGAGACCGGTAGGAAGGGTCCAGGGCGAGACTTAGTCGGTCGCGCGCCGTTTCGGCTCAACGGCGGCCGGTTCGCTTTCGCCGAGCGCCGCGCGAACCTCGACCAGAAGCTCAGCGTCGTTGTAGGGCTTCTGAAGATAGGCCACCGCTCCGGCCATGGCCACGCGGTTCTCGTT
>JAYUUU010000387.1:0-3967 GCA_043754395.1 Vicinamibacteria bacterium | reverse complement strand
GGCCTTCGATGAGAAGTGGGGCAAGGGCTTCTTGAAGCCTGAACAGTTCGTCGCGGTGGCCTATGCGGCCATGGGCGGCAAGACGGCACGCTAAGAACTGCCGAGGCCCGTAACCTCAAAAAAAGCGCTTGACGCCGATACGGGTTCTCGGAGTACACTCCCCGCCTCAATGACGCCGTCTCACTCTCTGACCTCGTCCATCAACAGCACGATGATGCCCTGCGGCATGCGCTCCATGCGCATGCCCTGCCGCGGGGCCGAGGTCTTTTTGAGCTAAGACAGTTCAACAAAGCAACACCCTCAAGACCCGCGATCGGTTATCCGAGCGGGTCTTTTGTTTTTTGGTGACCTGAAATCGGACTCCCGGTCGCGAAGTCTTCACTTCAAACCCACCACCAAGGAGAAACCGATCATGTCCGACCAGAAGCTTCACCCCGACACACTCGCCATTCACGCCGGCCAGCCCTTCGATCCGCGCACCGGCGCCGTCTCGTTCCCTATTTTCCAGACTTCGACCTTCGCCCAACATGCCCCCGGCGAGAGTCGTGGGTACGCCTACGCCCGAGGCGACAATCCCACCAGACGCGCGCTCGAGGAATGTCTCGCTTCAATCGAGGGCGCGCGATACGGGGTCGCGTTTGCCTCCGGCCTCGCCGCGGTAAACGCGGTCATCAGCACACTGAACCAGGGCGATCACGTGATCGCCGGACGCGATCTCTACGGCGGCTCATACCGGCTCTTCACGAAGGTGTTCGCGAAGTTCGGCGTCCGCTTCAGCTTCGTGGACACCTCGAGTGTCGCGGCCATTGAAGCTGCGATCGAGCCCTCCACGAGGCTGTTGTGGCTCGAAACACCTTCGAACCCGCTGCTCACCATCACCGACATCCAGGCGTCGGCTGCGGCGGGCCGCGCGCGCGGCGCTCGTGTTCTCGTCGACAACACCTTTGCCACACCCATCACCCAGCGCCCGCTCGAACTCGGCGCGGATCTTGTCCTCCACTCCACCACCAAGTACCTGAACGGTCACGGCGATGTGATCGGCGGCGCGATCCTCACAAACGACGTGGAGATCGACCGTGAGATCCGCTTCCTCCAAAACGCCATCGGCGGCGTTCCCGGGCCGCAGGATTCCTATCTCATCCTGCGCGGCCTCAAAACGTTGTCCCTGCGCGTTGAACGTCATTGTCAGAGTGCTCAGAAGGTCGCGGAATTCCTCGCGGGCGATACCCGCGTGAAGAAGGTGTACTACCCCGGTCTCAAATCGCATCCTGGCCACGAGATCGCGGCGCGTCAGCAGACGGCGTTCGGCGGCATCGTGAGTTTCGACCTCGGCAGTCGCGAGGAGGCGAACGCCTTCTGCACGAACACTCAGCTCTTCGCCCTCGCCGAGTCGTTAGGCGCGCCCCGCTCTCTCGTCTGCCATCCGCCGACAATGACGCATGCCTCTGTCGAGCCCGAGGTTCGCAAGGATCGCGGCATCGGCGACGGTCTCATCCGCCTGAGTGTCGGTCTCGAAGATGCGCGCGACCTCATCGCCGACATCGACCGCGCCCTTAACGCCGCAGCAGCCGTCACCGCGGCGCCCAAGCCCGCATCGGAGGCCGCGTGAGCAAGGCGGCCGTCGTTCTGAAATTCGGCAGCTCGGTCCTCCGAAACGCCGAGGATCTCCCTCAAGCCGTCCACGAGATCTTCCGGTACGTTCGCGAAGGCTTCGCGGTCGTAGCGGTGGTCTCGGCGTTTGAAGGCGTCACCGACAAGCTCATCGCCCAGGCGACGGCTTTAGGCGCCGATCCTGGGCATTCAGTCGGCGTCTCGGGACTCGCGGCCCTCGTCGCCTCGGGAGAACGGGAAACCGCAGCGTCGCTGCAGATTGCGCTATCGCGGTCGGGAATACCGGCGAGCGTTCTCGATCCCCTCGCCGCAGGCCTCCGCGTCTGTGGCAACGGCATCGAGGGCGCGCCGGTGGACCTCGCCACCTTTCGGTTTACCTCACTTCTCGACCAGGGACGGGTCATCGTCGTGCCCGGCTTCTTCGGAAGCGACGACGAAGGCTCTGTCTCGCTGCTTGGCCGGGGAGGGTCGGATTGGACGGCGCTCTTCATCGCTCAGCGTCTGGGGGCAAGGTGCCGTCTGCTGAAAGACACCGACGGCATCTACGAACGCGATCCCAAGTCCGAAGGCGCTGCACCACTCCGTTTCGAACGCCTCAACTACGAGGATGCTCTCGCCCTTCAGGCACCAGTCGTACAGGAGGCGGCATTGCGTTTCGCGCTCTCGCATGCGCAGGCCTTCGAAGTCGCCCGGATCGGGTCGTTGTCCGGGACCACCGTGGGGCCCCACGCGACCTTGTTGGCGCGGCGGGCTGATGTCGAGCGTGGTCCGCTTCGAATAACGCTCCTCGGACTCGGTGCGGTGGGACGCGGTGTGTACGAGCATCTTCTGAGACAGCCGGAACGGTTCGAGATCGTCGCAATCGCGGTCAGAAACCGCGCGCGCCACGAAGAGGCAGGAGTGCCAAAACACCTGCTTTGCTCGCTCGACGAGGCTCTGGCCGTGTCGAGTGACATCGTGGTCGAGGCGATCGGCGGCGTCGAGGAAGCGGGCGACGCTATCGCATCGGCGCTTTCGACCGGACGTCACATCGTCACCGCGAACAAAGCGGTGATCGCGGCGAGAGGGCCGGCGCTGTTCGCCATCGCGGAAAAGGAGGATGCGCGGATCAAGTACTCGGCTGCGGTGGGAGGTGTGGTTCCCGTACTCGAGACGCTCCAAAGGCTTCGCGGCCAGGTGACCAAGGTCGAGGGCATCTTGAACGGCACGAGCAACTTCGTTCTCGACCGGCTGGCGGAAGGCACGCCTTTCAATGAGGCGGTGGAGGAAGCGCGCCGCCTCGGTTACGCGGAGGCCGACCCTACGGATGACCTCTCTGGACTGGATGCCGCCCGAAAGCTGGCGCTGATCGCGGGTGGCGCGTTCGGGACCCGGCTGGAGGTGGCGGCGATCCCGGTCCCAGGGCCCGTGGCCATCGAAGCATGGCTTCCCGAAAACAACCGGCCATTCGGGAAGCTCGTCGCGAGTGTTGAACGCGGCGCCCTTGGCTCCATCGCGAAGGTGGAGCTTGTGAACGTCGATGCTTCGCATCCACTCGCCGGATGTCGTGGCGCGGACAACGCGGTCGTGATCACACTCCGGAATGGAACGACCATCGAGCTTCGCGGTCGCGGCGCGGGCCGCTGGCCCACTGCGGAATCCGTCATGGGCGACCTGTTCGAGCTATGGCGAGACCTGCGCAAGCCGCTCCGTCGCGGCACGTCCGTTCTCGGAGAGTTCGAGGCAGTGGCGAGCTAATCTCCACCTGGTGGAACCCGCCCAACTCTCACGCGAAGCTCGCGTCGCGTCGTGGCGCGTTTTCGCCCTCGTTCTTCTGAGCGCTTCGTACTTCTTTCAGTCGAGCGGGCACAACGAGGCCGCGCGCTTCGATCAGATCCGCTCGGTCGCGGAGCACGGTGAATGGTGGATCGACCGCTACACCTCGAACACCGCCGACGTGATCCAGGTGAACGGCCACACCTATCCCAACAAGGCCCCGGGAACGACTTGGCTTGGGCTTGCGCCCTGGAAGGCGGCACGGCTCGCCGCCGGTGCGCTTCCAATCGATGAGCCCAAACAACTCGTTCTCGTCACCTACCTGCTGACCCTGCTGATGGCGGCGCTCCCCACCGCCTTTACCAGCCTGATGATCCTCCGGTTCCTCTCGAGAAGCGGCTGGACCATTGGAACCGCGACACTCACGGGCGTCGGTTATGGCGTTGGCTCGATGGCCTTCCCGTGGGCGACGACATTCTTCTCTCATCAGCTCGCGGCCTTCTTCGCCTTTGGAGCGTTCTATCTCGTCTGGAGCGGCCAGGGCGAGGAACCGCCGCGACCACGAGCGCGCCTGCTGCTCGCCGGCTGGATGATGGGCTTC
>JAYUUU010000386.1:0-4100 GCA_043754395.1 Vicinamibacteria bacterium | reverse complement strand
TAGCCCTCGTGTCCCGCGATCGCGAACTTGTGGGTGATGGCCTGGCGCTCGTCGGGCAGCTTGCGACGAACCGGGCGGCCTTCGACCACGCCGATGCCGGGGACCGCGACCACCTGGGCGTTGGCGGTTGTACCCTCGCTGGTGGAAGGCAGCGAGGTGGAGAGCGGCTGAGAGCGCTTGCAGCCGTCGCGATAAACCGCGACCGCCTTGAGGCCCATGCGCCACGACTCGATGTAGGCCTTGGAGATCTCCTCGGGAGTCGAGTCGGTCGGCATGTTCACGGTCTTGCTGATGGCGCCCGAAAGGAAGGGCTGGACCGCGGCCATCATCTTGATGTGGCCCATGTAGTTGATCGAGCGCTTGCCGTTTTTGGGCGGGAACGCGCAGTCGAAGACTTCGATGTGCTCGTCCTTGAGGTGCGGCGCGCCCTCGATCATTTCCTTCTCGTCGATGTACTTGACGATGTCCTGAACCTGCCCCGCGTTGTAGCCCATCCGACGCAGAGCCGCGGGAACCGACTGGTTGATGATCTTGATCATCCCGCCGCCCACGAGCTTCTTGTACTTCACGAGGGCGATGTCGGGCTCGATGCCGGTGGTGTCGCAATCCATCATGAAGCCGATGGTGCCGGTGGGTGCGAGGACGGTGACCTGAGAGTTGCGGTAGCCGTGCTGCGCGCCGAGGGTGTACGCCTCATCCCAGACGTCGAGCGCTTCGCGCATGAGCGGACGGGGCACGATCGACGCGTCGATCATGTGCGCGTGCTGGCGGTGCTTCTGGATGATGCGGAGCATCGGCTCGGCGTTCTTCGCGTAGCCGGCGAAAGCACCCATCGATGCGGCGACCCGGGCACTCTGCGCATAGGCCTCCCCGTGCATGAGGGCGGTGACTGCGGCGGCATAGGCGCGGCCGGCGTCGGAGTCGTAGGCGAGCCCGCGGTCCATCAAAAGGACGCCGAGGTTCGCGTAGCCAAGGCCAAGCGGACGGTAATCGTGCGAGTTCTTCTCGATCATCGGCGTCGGATAGCTCGCGTTGTCGACGAGGATCTCCTGCGCGGTGATGAGAGTGCGGCAGGCCGCGCGGAAGGAGCCCGGATCGAACTCGCCGTCCTCGCGCACGAACTTCATAAGGTTGAGGGAAGCCAGGTTGCACGCGGTGTCGTCGAGGAACATGTACTCGGAGCAGGGGTTGCTCGCGTTGATCCTCGCGGAGTTGGGGCAGGTGTGCCAGTCGTTGATCGTGGTGTCGAACTGCATGCCCGGGTCGCCGCACTGCCACGCGGCTTCGGCCATCATGTTCATGAGATCGCGCGCGCGCTTCGTCTCGGCCGTGGCGCCATCCCTCACGAAGTGGGTCGACCACTCCTTGTCCTCGACCACCGCTCGCATGAACTCGTCGGTGGCGCGGACAGAGTGGTTGGCGTTTTGGAAGAAGACGGAGTCGTAGGCGCCGCCCTTGACGTTGAAGCCGCCGTTGTAGCCGGCGTCGATCAGCGCCCATGCCTTGCGCTCTTCTTCCGACTTGCTGGTGATGAACTCTTCGATGTCGGGATGATCCGTGTTCAGGATGACCATCTTCGCGGCGCGACGCGTCTTGCCGCCGCTCTTGATCACGCCGGCGAAGGCGTCATAACCGCGCATGAACGAAACCGGGCCCGAAGCGGTGCCGCCGCCCGCGAGCGTTTCCTTGGACGAGCGGATGCTCGAGAGGTTCGAGCCGGTGCCCGAACCGTACTTGAAGAGCATGCCCTCGGTGCGGGCGAGACCAAGGATCGAATCCATGGTGTCCGACACGGAGTTGATGAAGCACGCCGAGGCCTGGGGATGCGGCTCGATGCCGACGTTGAACCAGACGGGAGAGTTGAAGGCCGCGTACTGCCGCACCAGGAGGAAGCTCAGATCGTCCTTGAACGCGGAGAGATCGTCGGCAGTCTCGAAGTAACCCTGCTTGAGGGCCCACGCCGCGATGGTCTCGACCACACGGCTCACAAGCTGCTTGACCGAGGTCTCGCGCTCCGGCGTTCCCATGGCCCCGCGGAAGTATTTCGAGGCGACGATGTTCGTGGCCTGCTGGCTCCAGCTCTTCGGAGCCTCGATGTTCTTCTGCTCGAACACGGGCCGGCCACGCTCATCATTGATGACGGCGCCTCTCACATCCCATTCGAGCTGATCGTATGGATGTACGCCCTCGGTTGAAAAGAAGCGTTTGAAGGAGAGCCCCTTCGATCGTTTTTCCGACTTGGGTTCAACTCGTGAATCTATCTTTGAGGACTCGGGCTTTGAGGACTCGGGGCGATTCTCGACTCGCGCGAGTGACTCTGCCGGGACGACCGGGGGCTGCGTGGCCATTTTCGACTCCTCCTTAGCCTCGGGCGAGCTCTTACTTCAGTGCTTCCTAGCCCGAGCGTGACGACGTTTCAAAAAAACAAACTTCCAATCTTTGCGAAATGAGGGACGATGGGGTTTGTTCGAGTTCGCCAGGACTTTTCTCGCGAAGGCAGGGAAAAGCCTCCCCCCGCTTCAGATTGTCCTCGTCCTCCGGGGTGGATTGGCTAAAACCGCTGCCAAAACGCCCTCAAACCTCGTCGCCGTGCAAGGACATTACTGCGACGTCTTGGGGTCTGTCAAGGATTAAACCCAAGATCTTGTGGGTCAGAGCCAAATCGAGGTACTTGAGTCATTTAGCAACCACGCTGTCGCGAGGAACGTTCCAAAGAGCGAAATGAGGCTTGTTTCGAAGCGATTTCAAGACCGTCATTTTAGTTAAATTTGACGGTGCTTTATGTGACGCGATCTCTTTTGATTTCGAGAAGTGAGTTCACAAGTCATCAACAAAAATAAATTTTGTCGCTTCCGGCCGACAGGCGCGGACCGACTCGGAATCGCGGTTTTCGATAGGGTCGGAACGCTCGTCAATGCGCGGTATCGTGGGCTCCAGACATGGATTCTCCGCTCCGAATAGGCCTGTTTCCCTATCTCAACGTGAAAGCGCTCATCACTGGCCTGCGTGATGAGAAGGATTTCGAGCTCGTGATCGATGTCCCCTCACGCATCGCCGATCGGTTCCGCGCGGGGGAGCTGGACCTTGCGATGGTGCCGTCTTTCGAGGCCGCGACGCTTGGCGCACCAGCTCTGCTTCCCGTTTGCATCGCGAGTGATGGTCCGGTCGAGACGGTTTTGTTGCACCACCGAGTTCCGCTCGCGGAGGTGAGGACGCTGAGCCTGGACATCGCCAGCCGTACCAGCGCGGCGCTCGCGAAAATACTGATCATGGAAGCATCGGGACGCTCTCCTGAGACAAACCTCTTCTCGCCCGCCGACCCGGGCGCGACCGATGCGGATGCGTGTCTCGTGATCGGAGACCCCGCCTTCACTTACGCGCGAGCGGGCTTTACACCTCTTGACCTGGGCGCCGAATGGAAGCGTCGCTACGCTCTGCCGTTCGTGTTCGCGGTGATGGTCGCGGGCCCGCGCAGTCTGAAGGCCGGGATGGGTGCGCGGCTCGAGCGCGCGCTGAAACGCGGCCTCGACAAGGCTCCCTCAATCGCGGCTTCGTATAATTCCGGCGTTGATCCTGCGCGCGCCGAGCGCTACATGCGGAGTGTGATCCGTTACGACCTCGGCCGGCGAGAGAAGGAGGGCCTCACCCTCTTCTATCGCCTGGCGCGGGAGAGTGGCCTGCTCACCCAGGTGAAGGAGCTTGAGTTTCATGCGGTTTGACGACATCAGGAAAAAGGTTCAAGGCGGTGAGCGCCTCACTCGGGAGGAAGGGGTGTTTCTGCTGCGCGATGTCGACCTTCTCTCCTTGGGCGAACTCGCGGACGCCACGAGACGAAGGCTCCATCCAGAGGGCATCGTCACTTACATCATCGACCGGAACATCAACTACACGAACGTGTGCACCGCGCAGTGCGCCTTCTGCGCGTTCTATCGCGATCTCCCCGCGAAGGACGGCTACGTTCTATCGAAGGACGAGTTCCGCCAGAAGATCGACGAGACCCTGGCCCTGGGCGGCGAGCAGATCCTCCTCCAGGGCGGGCTGCACCCCGATCTCGGTATCGAGTACTACGAGGAGCTGTTCCAATGGATGAAGGCCACGTA
>JAYUUU010000385.1:0-4190 GCA_043754395.1 Vicinamibacteria bacterium | reverse complement strand
GGCGTCACGGCCTGGCATTGTTGCCTCGAGTTCTACTCGGTGACCACGCGCCTCCCTCCCGACTACCGGCTCTCCGCCGAGGCAGCGATTGCGCTCCTCACGGAACATGTCTTCAACCGGGTCGAGGTCGTCGATCTCCCGGTCGATGATGCGGTCGCGTGGCTCAAAAGGCAGGCTGCTTCAAAGATCCGAGGCGGGCTCATCTACGACGCGCATCTGGCCCAGATAGCACTTCGCTCCGGCTGCGCCACGCTCGTGACCACGAACCTCGCCCACATCCGGCAGGTGGCCCCTCATGGGATCGAGATTCTCAATCCCCAACAATTCCTGGCTCGGATGGTGTGATTCCATGACCAAATTCAGATCTGTCTTCGCGTGCCAGGCCTGCGGCTTCCAAAGTTCGAAATGGCTTGGCCGCTGTCCCGAGTGCGGCGACTGGAACACGTTCGTCGAAGAGCGGGAGGAGATCCAAACCGCCAAGGCCGCGAAACAGCAGCGCTCCCTCTCCGAAACTCTCGCGAAGCCGAAGGCCTACGACGACGTCGACGCTGGTGATGCGCCGCGCTTTCCCTCGGGCATCGGCGAGTTCGATCGAGTTCTCGGCGGCGGTGTGGTCCCCGGTTCGCTTGTCCTCATCGGGGGCGAGCCCGGCATCGGCAAAAGCACACTCCTGCTCCAGGTCGCTCAACTGCTCGCCCGAACCGGCGGGGCTGTCCTCTACGTCTCGGGCGAAGAGTCCGAACGGCAGATCAAGCTTCGTGGCGATCGGCTCGGTGTGACCGGCGGCGCCCTCTTCCTCATGTCAGAGACGTCGCTCGAGAACATCCTCGAGCAGGTCGACGTGATGAAGCCCCAGTCGCTCGTCATCGACTCGGTGCAGACGATCTATTCGTCGAAGTTCGCATCCGCGCCGGGGTCGATCTCCCAGGTGCGAGAGGTGGCGACGCAGCTCCTCTTCCTCGCCAAGGCCCGGGGCATCACCACCTTCATCATCGGCCACGTGACGAAAGACGGGTCGCTCGCCGGGCCGAAGTCGCTCGAGCACATCGTCGATACCGTCCTGTATTTCGAGGGGCAGAAGAATCATCACCACCGGGTGGTGCGCGCGGTAAAGAATCGTTTCGGATCCGTGAGCGAACTTGGTGTGTTCGAGATGACGGGCACGGGTCTCATTCCGGTGGGGAATCCGTCGGCCCTCTTTCTCTCAGAGCGGCTTCCGGGGTCGCCCGGATCGGCGGTCGTCGCCACCGTGGAGGGCACGCGCACGATGCTGGTCGAAGTGCAGGCCCTGGTTACGAGCGCGTCGTTCGGGTCGCCGCGCCGCATGGCCCTGGGTCTCGACCGCGACCGTACCTCGCTCCTTCTCGCGGTCCTCGAGAAGCGCGCGGGTTATCCGCTCGCGGATCAGGATGTCCACGTGAGCGTCGTCGGTGGTCTCGAGGTCGAGGAGCCCGCGGTCGACCTCGGCATCGCGGCGGCCGTGATTTCTTCTTTCACCAACAAGCCGGTGCCGGAGAAGACCGCGGTATTCGGCGAGATCGGCCTCGGCGGCGAGCTTCGATCCGCGGGTCAGGCCGCGCTGCGCCTTCGTGAAGTCGCTCAGATGGGATTTGAGCGCTGTGTCATCCCCGCGGCCGGCGGCGCCATCTCGCCTGCGGATTTTCCCTCATCGCTCAAGGTCCACGCCGTACGAACTCTGGACGAGGCTCTCCAAACCATCTTCGACTGACACGGTTCCTGTCCACGGTCTCACGCGGCTGCGTGTTACACTGTTTCACGTGAATGACACCCAGAATGTCACCCTGTCGCTGCCCAAGCCGCTCCTCAAGGACGCGCGCCACGTCGCGGTCGAGCGGGGGATCTCTCTCTCTCGTTTGCTCACCGACACCCTGGCCGAGGCGGTCGCCCGGGACCGCGCCTACGACAAAGCGGCCTCGCGCTTCCTGAAGCGCATGGACAAGGGGTTCGCGATGGGAACGAACGGCCGGAGGTCGTCAAGCCGCGCCGCGCTTTATGAACGTTGAGTTCATAGACGCGAACGTCCTCATCTACGCCCACGACGAAAGCGCCGGCCGCAAGAGAGACCAGGCGCGGGAGCTTCTCCGCCGTCTGGTCCTGAGCCGGCAGGCGGCGTCGAGCGTGCAAGTGGCGGGCGAGTTCTTCGTCATCGCGACGCGAAAGATCAAGGCTCCGCTCTCCACGAAGCACGCCGCGGAAATCCTCCAGGACCTGGCGGGCTGGATGATTCACTCGCCGAGCCTTAAAGACGCGCAGGCGGCGGCGGAAATCGCAGAGCGTTTCAAGGTCCACTACTGGGACGCGTTGGTGATCCGGTCCGCCCAGGCGGTCGGAGCCTCGATCCTTTGGTCTGAAGACTTGCAGGATGGGGGCCGGTTCGGCGCGGTCAGCGTCAGGAATCCCTTTCGATGAACGCCCAAGCTTTCAAAGAGCCGCTCTTCACCGGGCCATTCCTCACAATGTGGGCGTTCTCGTTCAGCGTGTTCGTCTCGCTCTTCATGCTGCTGCCGGTGGTTCCGTTTCAGGTGCTGGCCGAAGGCGGCACCGAAACCGAGGCCGGCCTCTTCATGGGGCTCCTCACCTATTCCTCGGGTCTCTCGGCGCTTTTCACAGGTGCTTTGTCCGATCACATCGGGAGGCGCAAACAACTCATCATCTGCGCCGCTGCGATCACCGTGTGCGTTCTCCTCTACGGCGTCTTCCCCAACGTGCCTCGCCTGGTGTTCGTCACCCTCCACGGCATCTTCTGGTCGGGCCTGCTGCTGGCTTCATCGGCGCATGCGACGAGCATCATCCCCGCGACCCGGCGTGCCGAGGGGCTTGGCTACTGGGGGATGTCATCGCTCCTCGCGGTCACCGTGGGCCCGAGCATCGGCTTCGCGGTCTACAAGCACGGCTGGTTGACCCTGTGCCTGTCGGTGGCCGCCATGAACGTGGTGATGGGCCTCATCGCGTGGTCGATCCAGGAAAGCCACGAGGGTGCTCCCGGCTGGCCCACCACACGCGAACTTCGCGGCTCATTGAACTTCAGCGTGCTCCGCCTATCCGCAGCCTTGTTGCTCTACTCTTTCGGCTTCGGCGCGGTCACCTCTTTCGCGGCTCTGGCTGCCGACGAGCGCGGCATAGCGCCGCGCGAAATTTTCCTCACCACCATGGCCCTGACCACGTTTCTCTCCCGGCCGATCCTCTCGCCTTTCCTCGACAAACTTGGTCATGTCCGCATGTTTCGGAGTTTCGTGATCATGATCCCCGTTGGCCTCGGCCTTCTCTCAATCGCCCAAGACAAGTGGATGATGGGCCTTGCCGCGGTGGTCTTCGGGCTGGCGTATGGCAATGCCCATCCCGCGTTCACCGCCTACATCATGGGACGCGTGGACGAACGCGGCCGGGGCGGTGCCTTCGGCGGAATCCTCGCCGCTTTCGATGTGGGAATCGGGACGGGCTCGATCCTCTCGGGCGTGCTCGTACATCGTTTCGGCTTCGGCGTCGCGTTTGGCACCGCTACCGTCCTCTCCGCCCTCTCCTTGCCATATTTCAATTGGGCTCAGGCGAGATTCGAGCGCGACAACGTCGTCCGGAACCCAAGCCCCGCGGCGATCGCAGTGGAGGGAATATGAGTGCCAAACCTTTAGCCGTGGTCTGCTTGTCCGGCGGGATGGACTCTGCGGTGACGGCTGCCCTGGCGGGGCAGCAGCACGAACTCGCCCTCCTTCATGCCAACTACGGCCAGCGCACCGAGGTTCGAGAACTGTCTTGCTTCGAATCGCTCGCCGCGCATTTCGGTGTTCCTCCAGAGCGCCGGTTGATCGTGGATTTCACGTCCCTCCGCCAGATCGGGGGCAGCAGCCTCACCGACCGCAGGGTCGCGGTCCGGCACGGCGAGCCTGAAGAGGGCGTCGTGCCCACCTCCTATGTGCCATTCCGTAACGCGCATCTCCTTGCCGCCTCCACGAGCTGGGCCGAGGTGCTGGGTGCGAGCTCAATATGGGTCGGTGCGGTCGAAGCGGATTCGTCAGGGTATCCGGATTGCCGTCCCGGGTTCTTCCAGGCATTTGGCGAGGCCATCCGTCTCGGGACGCGTCCGGACACGAAGATCGCCATCAAGACCCCGGTGATCGCCATGAACAAGGCCGATATCATCCAGCGGGGTCTGGAGTTAGGCGTACCGTTCG
>JAYUUU010000384.1:0-15775 GCA_043754395.1 Vicinamibacteria bacterium | reverse complement strand
ATTGGTCAGGTGCTCGTGGTTTCCGGCTCGTCGACTGCTAGTTCCTCGAACTAGTCGCCTTAAAAGGGACCTCGAACCGGCCCCAGCGGGTAGATACTGCCCGCGAACGCCGCAACGGTTCCGTCCCCCGCCCTCTCCCTCGGGTCCAAATTTCATGAAGAGGGAGAGCCATGCTTTCGAGCACACACACAGGAGCGGTCGCGGGAATCTCGGGGTCTTTGATCCGAGTCGAGGTGGATTCGGCCCCGGGTTTCCCTGGCCTCTTCATGGTCGGCCTTCCCGATTCGGCGGTGCGAGAGAGCGAGAGCCGAATCAAGGCCGCGCTCCGAAACTCCTCGATCGATTTTTCGTGGGATAGGCGCCTCACCGTCAATCTGGCGCCGGCGCACCTGCGAAAGACCGGGAGCGGCTTCGACCTCGCGATCGCGGTGGCCTTGCTCGCATCCGCGGGAGAACCCCTCCTCGATGTGTCGGGCGCTCTCTTGTTGGGGGAACTGGCACTCGACGGCAGCCTGCGCCCGGTTCAAGGTGTTCTTCCTATCCTGATCGAAGCGCGCGCGCAGGGCTTCACAAGGGCGGTGGTTCCCCGCGCGAACCTGCGGGAGGCGGCTCTGGTGAGCGGTATGGACATTCGCGGCGTCTCGTCACTGCTCCAGGCGCTGCGCGATGAACCCGGAGATCGGCGGCCACCAGACGAGCAGCCGAGAGCGGACCAGCAACGACTTCTCGATCTGCAGGATGTGGTCGGGCAGCCCCTGGCACGGCGCGCGCTTGAGATCGCCGCGGCCGGGCGACACAACCTCCTCCTGGTCGGGCCACCGGGTTCGGGGAAGACCATGCTGGCGAGGCGACTGCCGGGCATCCTTCCTCCTCCCTCCGAAGTCGAAGCTCTCGAGATGACCGCCATTCAATCGGCGGCGGGTTTCTCTCCAAACTCCCTTGTCACCGTTCGCCCTTTCCGCTCGCCGCACCACACCGCCTCCTCCGCGGCCCTCGTAGGCGGCGGCGCTATCCCGAGGCCGGGGGAAATCAGTCTCGCCCACGGCGGCGTTCTTTTCCTCGATGAACTCCCCGAGTTCCCGCGCGTCACCCTCGAGGGACTTCGGCAGCCTCTCGAGGAAGGCAAGCTCGTGGTTTCGAGGGCTCGCGCCACCTTCGAGTTTCCCTCGCGGTTTCAGTTCGTCGCGGCGATGAACCCGTGCCCCTGCGGTTATCAGGGCGACCCGGTTCTTCCCTGTCGGTGCACGCCGCAGGCGATCGCGAGCTATCAGGGGCGAATATCGGGCCCGCTGCTTGACCGCATCGATATCGTTGTCGACGTCCCGCGGCCCGAGGTCCGGCTCGCGACCACCGAATACGCGGCGCGAGGCGAGCCAACTCGAGTGGTCAGGCAACGCGTGGCGGCGGCGGCCAGGTTTGCCGAGGGTCGCGGTCCCATCGGAGCGAACGGCGACACCCACCTTCTGAGGCTCGAGTCTGCGGCCGTGGCGACGCTCGAACAGGCCGCTCGTGTGCAGGGGCTCTCGCTGCGCGCGGTCCACCGCACCGCCCGAGTGGCACGAACGATCGCCGATCTTGCGCTGAGCGAGAGGGTCAACCGGTCGGCCGTCCTCGAAGCCCTGGTGTTCCGCGCCGCATCTGCGTTGACGTCGCATAAAGTCGCGTGCTAAGGTGTTTTTATTGGTTTAGGGCCGAAGGTGTCGCCTGGAACCGAGTTCCGCTCTGCACGGTCGCATCCATACCTACCGCAATGAATACTCCTGATTTCTTCACTGTGATCTTCGTCCCAAACGCCAGGGCGAAGTTCCGCAAATATCAGGTCCCCCTAAACGTCGCGAAAGTCGCCGGCCGCGTCGCCGCCGTCGCGGGCGTGGTGCTGGTGGGAGCGCTCATTCACTACTCCTCCCTGCTGTTCGAGGTCTCAAGGCTTCGCCGGGTCGAGGAGGAATCGCGCAACCTGATCTCCAAGACGCATCAGATCGAGCTTGACGCCGCTGCCTTGCGCGTCCAGATGGGTCAGTTGAGCGGCATGGTCAACAAACTCGGCGTGATGGCCGGCGTTGATGCTCCCCCGCCTGACGCAACCGTGGGCGGCACCGGCGGCGGTTCGATGGCGGATCGTTCAGGCCCAAGCGTCGCGAGCTTCGAGGAGATGAGCACCAGACTCAATGAGCTCACCGAGAAGTCGCGCGAACTCACGAACGTGTTCGATCGACAGCGCTCCCTTCTCGCAACGACACCTTCCGTGTGGCCCGTGCGCGGCTATCTTTCGGCGGGCTTCGGTAACCGCAACGACCCCTTCACCGGCCTTCGCGACTTTCACCCCGGGCTCGACATCTCAGCACCCCTCGGCACGAAGATCCTCGCTCCCGCCGATGGCACGGTCATCTTCGCCGGCGTGAAAGGCGGATACGGCAACGCCGTCACCGTGGATCACGGCCGCGGGGTTGTGACCCACTACGGCCACCTCGACGCGTTCAACGTGCGGGCCGGGCAGGCAGTGCGCCGCGGTTCGGTCCTGGGCTTTGTCGGCAGCACCGGCCGTTCGACGGCTCCGCATCTCCACTACGAGGTGTGGCTCAACGGATCGAACCAGAATCCCCTGCTCTACATCCTCGACGAGTACCGCTCGCTCGGCTAGTCGGGGACTTAAGCGCCGCCGCGCGTCGGTGACATCCAGTCGCCGGTGCCGTAAGGATCAGGGTGCGGGAGCGACACGTGTTCGTGCACGATGCGCCAGGTCCCCGCGACTCGCTCCATCGCCCACGTGGCTCGCATCTCAACCGTGAGACTTTTCTCGCCCGTGCGCCAGGTGTAGGAATTGGTCGAGGCCACAAAGCCCGCCTCACCGCGCACTCGGACGAGCCGGTCGTCGCCCCACTCGACGTTCTCGAGCCGCATCGGCGCTTCCATGAAATGCTGCCAGCCGATCCGGATCTTCTCCCAGCCCACGTTCAGGCTTCGCGGACCCTCGAGAAACACCAGGAGCGTTGGCTCGTTCAGATAGCAGGCCTCAATACCCGGGAGGTTCTTGGCCATGAGCGCCTTAAAGAGCGCCTCCAGCCTGGCCAGCAGCGGGTCGCCTTCGGTTCCGGCCATCGCGTTATCTCAAAATGAAGTTATTGCAGTGCGGACACTTTGCATTGAACACAGAGATGACGATCATCACGCTGATGAGGGTCCAGATCAGGAATACCCAGGGCATGGCCCAGTTCATGTCCCGCTTGATCTGAAAGTTGAGCTCAGGGATGTTTGGAGCGCCGCCTTTGATCGCATTCAGGTTCCGCAACGCCGTGCCGGAGATCGGCACCAGGACGATGGCCGAAACCACGATCAGGCCATACATCAGATGCTTCCAATTCAGCCATTCGGTCGTAAAGAGCGGCGTCTCCGTGACCCAGCAAAGGATGACCCCGACCGGCAGGGTGAGAAAGAACAGGTACGCCACCACCGTGTCGATCCCATGCATCACCCGCGCGCGTTCCAGCCGCTCGTCGATGGGAGCGTTCGCATCCTTGATCTTGAAGTGCAGCCAGTACACGACGAAATCGAAGAGCAGCCACGCTCCGACCATGGCGACATGGATGCCGCGCATCGACAGCTCGAACCAGTTGTGGCTCACCAGGGTGGCCCCTTACTTCCGGACCAGCCGGAGGAGCCGCGGGAAACCGTAGACCGCGCATCCCAGATAGACGAGCGCGTTCGCCGCGACGAGCAAGTCGAACCCGTTCCGGACCAGGATGATGGCCGAAGCGCCGCCCATGAAGAGCCCGCACCCGACGACGAACCCCCACAGCAGGTACGCCATGAACATTGCGGCAGTTTAGCGCGGGGGGCTTTGCGTGTGAAGACCTTAGAATGGGGGGACTAAATGCTCGGTAAACTGCTCACCACGATCTTCGGGACCAAGAACGAACGCGACGTCAAGCGGATGAGAGGGAGGATCCAGGTCATCGCCGACCTGGAGGCGCCAATCAGCAAACTCACGGACGAGGAGCTTGCGGGCAAAACCGATGAATTCAAGTCCCGCCTCGAACGGGGCGCCACGCTCGATGAGTTGCTTCCGGAGGCCTTCGCGGTCTGCCGCGAGGGCGGGCGACGCGTACTCAACATGCGACATTTCGACGTACAGCTCATCGGGGGCATGGCTCTCCACGAGGGCTCGATCGCGGAGATGCGAACCGGTGAGGGCAAGACCCTCGTCGCGACACTTCCCGCCTACCTCAATGCCCTGAGCGGCAAGGGCGTCCATGTGGTCACCGTGAACGACTACCTGGCAAAGCGCGACTCCGACTGGATGGGAAGGCTCTACAAGGCGCTCGGGCTCACCGTGGCCTGCATCCAGCACGACATGTCCGACCGGGACCGCAAATTGGCCTACGCCGCCGACATCACCTACGGAACCAACAACGAGTTCGGCTTCGACTATCTCCGCGACAACATGAAGTTTGAACTGGAGTCGTACGTCCAGCGCGGCCACAACTACGCGATCGTGGACGAAGTCGACTCCATCCTGATCGACGAGGCCCGAACCCCGCTCATCATCAGCGGCCCCGCGGAAGAGTCGACCGACCTCTACTACAACGTCGACCAGATCATCCCCAAGCTCATCCCGGGCGCACGCATCGCCGGCGACAAGAAGGCCGAGGAGCGCGAAGAGCTCGAGAAGACCGGCGATTACATCGTCGATGAGAAGGCCAGAAACGTCACCATGACCGACAACGGCATGTCCCATGCCGAAAAGCTCCTCGGAGTGACGAACTTGTGGGACCCCTCGAACATGGATGTCCTGCACCATGTAAACCAGGGCCTGCGCGCCCATGCGCTCTACACCCGCGACGTGCATTACGTGGTGAAAGACGGCCAGGTCATCATCGTCGACGAGTTCACCGGCCGCCTCATGCCGGGCCGTCGCTGGTCCGATGGGCTCCACCAGGCGGTCGAAGCCAAGGAAAAGGTGAAGATCGAACGCGAGAACCAGACCCTCGCCACGATCACGCTGCAGAACTACTTCCGCATGTATTCGAAGCTCTCAGGCATGACCGGCACCGCCGAGACCGAGGCCCCCGAGTTCGAGAAGATCTACAAGCTCGAGGTCCTCGTCACCCCCACCAACCGGCCCATGATCCGCCTCGAGAACCCGGACATGGTCTACCGCACCGAACCTGAAAAAGACCGCGCAGTCCTGCGCGAGATCAAGGAACTTTCCGGGGCCGGACGCCCGGTGCTTGTCGGCACCATCTCTATCGAAAAATCGGAGCACCTCGCGGCGATGCTCAAGCGCGAGGGAATCAAGCACGTCGTCTTGAACGCGAAGTATCACGAGCGTGAGGCCGACATCGTTTCTCAGGCCGGCCGATTCGGCGCCGTCACCATCGCCACCAACATGGCGGGACGCGGCACCGACATCATCCTCGGCGGCATCCCCGATGTCCGCGTCCGCAATCTGCTCATCGAGAAGGGCATCAACCCCGACAGCGCGAGTGCCGACGAGAAGACGACGGCCACCGAGACCGCGCTCGCCGAGATGGCGGGAGACTTCAAGAAAGAGGTCAACCACCGGAAGTTCGATTCCAAGTACAAGGAGGAGCTGGCCGAGCGCTATCTGGGCCTCGTGGCCGCTTTTCCAAACGACCACCCCTCATTCCAGACGGTGGCCGCCCTCGCGCGCCACGACGATGCGCTCAAGACATATCTCGACGCGGCCGAAGCGCTTCCCCGCCCCAAGCGGAACCAGATCGCCAAATCGTTCTTCCCCCACTGGGATGTCGAGAAGCCCATCAACTTCCTCGACGTGCATCCGCTCAAGGGTGAACTGAAGACGGTGATCGGGAATCAGCGCACCGTTGCGGCCATCGTCAACCTCCTCGACACCAGTGAACGTGAGCGCGTTGTCGCCCTCGGTGGCCTCCATATTCTCGCCACCGAAAGGCACGAGGCGCGCCGCATCGACCACCAGCTCCGCGGCCGCGCGGGCCGGCAGGGCGACATCGGCTCCTCGCGTTTCTACCTCTCGCTCCAGGACGACTTGATGCGGATCTTCGGGTCCGACCGGATCAGCGGGCTCATGTTGAAGCTCGGCATGGAGGAAGACATGCCGGTCGAGCATCCGATGGTGTCACGCTCGATCGAACGCGCGCAGCGGCAGGTGGAGGCTCAGAACTTCGCCGTCCGAAAACACCTGCTCGAGTACGACGACGTCATGAACAAGCAGCGGGTGGCGATCTACAGCACCCGGCGCATGATCCTCGAAGGCAAGGAAACCCGCCAGTGGCTTCTCGATCTCTCGGAGGATGTGATCGACGCCTTCTTGAACAACGCCCTCGACCCCAAGGTCTCAACCGAAGGAGCCAACCCCGAAGGTCTCTCGGTGATGTTGCGGGACACCTTCGGACTCGAGGTCCCGGTCAGCGAGATCAACGGCACACCTCAGGTGGAGCTTGCGGCCTCCCTCAAGTCGCGGGCGAAGGAGGTCTACGAGGCGAAGGAACGTCAGATCGGTCCCGAGCTGATGAAGTTCCACCAGCGTGTCCTGCTCCTTCAGATTGTTGACGCTCAGTGGAAGGACCACCTCCTCTCACTCGATCACCTCAAGGAGGGCATCGGGCTGCGCAGCTATGGCCAGCGCGATCCCCTGGTCGAGTACAAGAAAGAGTCCTACAACCTCTTCCAGGCCCTCATGGACCGGATCGAAGAAGAGGCTTTGCGCTGGGTGTTCCTGTATCAGCCGATGCGTGCCGAGGAGCCGCACAGACCCAACGAGGCGGGGGCGGACAGCCGTTTCTCCTCGGCCATCGATGTCGAGGCCGTACCCGTCCCAGCGCCGGAGCGCCGGCCGGACCCGGTCTCAACCTTTGGGAAAGCGCGGACCCAGCCTCGGAACCTCACCTTCACGAGTTCGTCGGATGCTGCGCCCAAGCCCTTCGGTGGCGCCGCCTCGCCCGAATCGCAGGGCGGAAACGACGGGATCGTGAAGACGGTCAGGCGGGATGGCGTGAAGGTCGGACGCAACGACCTTTGCCCCTGCGGTTCAGGGAAGAAATACAAGAAGTGTCACGGGACGGACTAAGGCCAGGGGAAACAATGAAGAGCCTCGAAGACCGGATCAGCGAAGGTCTCACCTTCGATGACATCGTTCTGGTTCCGCAGTTCTCGCAGTGCCTGCCCGCCGAGGTCGATGTCGTCACCCGACTGACCCGCGGCATCGTCTTGAATATCCCGATCGTCTCGGCCGCCATGGACACGGTCACGGAAGCGCCTCTCGCCATCGCCCTGGCCCAGGAGGGCGGCATCGGTTTCGTCCACAAGAACCTGTCCATCGACGCCCAGGCCGCCGAAATCGACAAGGTGAAGCGCTCCGAGGCCGGGATGATCGTCGACCCCGTGACGGTGTCGCCCGAGGCTCCCGTCTCGGACGCCCTTGCCCTGATGGCGAAGTTCCGGATCAGCGGCGTGCCGGTGACGGATCACGGGAAACTCGTGGGCATCCTCACCAATCGCGACCTGCGCTTCGAGACGCGCACCACTCTTCGCGTGGCCGAACTGATGACGCGCGACCCTCTCATCACCGTCCGCGTCGGCGCCACTCTCGATGAGGCGAAGGCACTCCTCCACAAGCACAAGGTCGAGAAAGTCCTGGTCGTGGACGAAGCGAACAACCTGCGCGGGCTCATCACCGTGAAGGACATCCAGAAGCGGATCAAGTATCCAAACGCCTGCAAGGATTCAGCGGGCCGTTTGCGCGTGGGCGGCGCTGTGGGCATCGCCGCGGACACCCTCGACCGGGTGCGAGCGCTCGTGGACGCAAAAGTGGACGTGATCGCGATCGATACCGCGCACGGCCACACCAAAGCCGTCATCGAGATGGTCGGCAAGGTGAAGAACGCCTTCCCCGATCTTGAACTTGTCGCGGGGAACGTCGGAACCAGAGAAGGCGCCAAGGATCTGGTCTCGGCAGGCGTCTGTGCGGTGAAGGTTGGCATGGGACCAGGATCCATCTGCACGACGCGCATCGTTTCAGGAGCCGGCATGCCCCAGGTCACGGCCATCGCCGAGGCGGTCGAGGCCTGCGCCGAAGCGGGCATCCCGGTCATCGCCGATGGCGGTATCAAGTTCTCGGGCGACATAACGAAGGCGATCGCGGTAGGCGCCGACTCGGTGATGATCGGCTCGCTGTTCGCGGGTGCCGAAGAAAGCCCGGGCGAGGTCATTCTGCGCCAGGGTCGCAGCTTCAAGACCTACCGAGGCATGGGATCACTCGGCGCCATGAAGGACGGTTCGAAAGACCGCTACTTCCAGTCCGACAGCACGCCACAAAAGCTCGTGCCCGAGGGTGTGGAAGGCATCGTCCCCTACCGGGGCCTCCTCTCCACCATCGTCCAGCAGCTGGTGGGCGGGGTGCGCGCAGGGATGGGCTACTGCGGTGTGAAATCGATCCGCGAACTCCAGACCAACACGAGATTCACGAAGCTCTCTGTGGCCGGCCTCAAGGAGAGTCACGTTCACGATGTCGTCATCACCAAGGAATCGCCGAACTATCGGGTGGAGTGACATGGAACTGAGGCTCCTCGCCGTGCTGGCATTGGGCGCCATCTCCTGCGCCGCCCCCGACCCCCTGCTTTCCTTTCTCGACGAAGAGTCGAACCTCTCGTTCACTCATCCTCCCCGGTGGAACGTCGGCTTCGCGGAGCAGGCCGGCATTCGCTATCGCTACCTGACCGCACCTAGGCTCGAGGGCGAGAAGGAAGCTCTCTCGGTGACGCTGATCTCGCCCACGGTGGCGGCATCGGCAGAGACGGTGGCCCAGGCCTATCTGATGGGCGCGTCCGACGTGACCGCCTCCAAAGCGGCGGCCGGGCCGGCGGTCTGGACCTTCAAAGACTCGAGCCAGGTCGCCTCAAGGCTCCAGATCGGGGCCGCTGATGGAGGCCGCTTCTTCGGCGCCTGGGTGAGAGGCTCGGACGCGGCGATGAAGCGATACGCCGCCCGTATCGATGTCCTTCTCGCCTCGCTCCGTCTCGAAGATCCGACGAAGTGGCCCGAAGAGCGGTTCGCGGGTCTCGTAGCCCGTATGCCGGAGACGTGGACGCGAGGAAGCAGGCTGAAGAGCCAAACCAACGCCACGATGCAGTTCAAATCCCCGCCGCTCTTCGTCGAGAAGGGTACATCCACCATCCACGGCTTCGTCACCGTCTCGCGGGAGCCGGTGCCGCCGCCCGGAGACCTGGAAGCGTTCAGCAAGGCGGTGAGAGCGCGGGCCTCCGACACGGTGGCGCTCCTCGAGCACCACCCCTGGCTTGCTCTCGAGGGGATCGATCGCGCCGCGGGCTACGTCGACTACATGCGCAGCGGCACCACTTTGACGTCGACGCGGATCAGGCGCTGGATCACGGTCAAAAACGGGATGGGCCTGACCCTCTCCTGCGAGGCCCGAGCGGATGCGTTCGACCGACTCGACCCCTGGTGCCGGCGCGTGGCCTACACGGTTCGCCTCGAATAGTCCTTCGCTACTTCCCCGAAGCCACCGCGATCACGCCGACTTCGGCGGTACCCGAACTCTCGACGCAGCACAAAAAGGGAAACTCGCCGGCCCGATCGAAGGTGACGTCCACCTCGAGAGGACGCGCCGCGCGGACGCGCTTCTCGACATCGAGCGAGGGAATGGCGAAACAGTGGTCGCCCTCGCGCGCGGTGATGACAAAGTGCACGAGGCCGAGTGGAACCGTGACCCTCTTGGGCTCGAATCCGGTGGACCCGACGGTCATCCGGACGGTATAGGCCTCCGCTGCCTCAACCGGTTCGGTCCGGGCGGAGAAGACCCCGACGACCACAACCGCGGCAACCACCAAAAGAAGCGAGGCGATCCGGAGATCGCCTCGTTGACGCACAGGAGTGTTTTTCACTCCCGCAGGTTAGCGCCCTCCGCGGTTTCCCGAGAAACCGCCGCCACGGCCCCCGCCCCCGCCGCCACGCGGACGATCGCCCCCCCGGCCACGATCCCGATCCCCCCCGCCTTCACGACGCGGGGGACGGTCGCTGCTCCCCTCGGGCGGCGCCACCATGCCTTCCGGCAACGGCAGCAGCGCCTTCTTCGAGAGACGCACCTTGCCCATGGGGTCGATGGTCAGAACCTTGACCATCACGGTGTCGCCTTCGGCGAGGACGTCGCGGACCTCGTTGACGCGTTCGTGCGCGATCTCGGAGACGTGAAGCAGGCCGTCGGTGCCGGGCATGATCTCGACGAATGCGCCAAAGTCGACAATGCGCACGACCTTGCCCATGTACGTCTTCCCGAGTTCCACACTCGCGGTGAGTTCCTCGATGATGGCCACGGCCTGCTGCGCGGCCTGGAGGTCGGTCGAGGCGATGAGCACGCGGCCGTCATCCTCGATCTCGATCTTGCAGCCCGTCCGCTCGGTGATGGAGCGGATCATCTTGCCGCCGGGTCCGATGACGTCGCGGATCTTGTCGACGGGGATCCTCACGGTGATGATGCGAGGCGCGTACACGCTCATCTCGGCGCGGTGCGTGGTGAGCGTCTCGGCCATCTTGCCGAGGATGTGCAGACGGCCTTCCTTCGCCTGGGCTAGAGCTCGGGCCAACAGATCGGCGGGCAGGCCGTCGATCTTGATGTCCATCTGGAGGGCGGTGAGGCCTTTTGCGGTGCCCGCGACCTTGAAGTCCATGTCGCCGTAGTGATCTTCCTCGCCCGCGATGTCGGAGAGGACCACGAACTTCTCACCGTTTGAGACAAGACCCATCGCGACGCCCGCCACCGGTGCCTTGAGGGGCACGCCGGCATCGAGCATCGAAAGGGTTCCGCCGCAGATGGAGGCCATCGACGAAGAGCCGTTCGACTCGAGGATGTCGGACACGATTCGGATGGTGTAAGGGAAGTCCTCTTCCGAGGGCAGCACCTCCCGAAGCGCGCGCTCGGCGAGGGCGCCGTGACCGATCTCACGACGGCCAGGGCCGCGGTTCGGTCTTACTTCGCCTACGGAAAACGACGGGAAGTTGTAGTGCAGCATGAAGCGCTTCTTGTGCTCGAGCTCCTGCACGGTGTCGATGATCTGCGCGTCCTCGCTGGTTCCGAGGGTGGCGGTGACAAGTGCCTGGGTCTCGCCGCGCGTGAAGAGCGCCGAGCCGTGGGTGCGCGGAAGAACGGTGACCTCGGAAGTGATCGGCCGGATCTCGTCGAAGCGGCGGCCGTCGAGGCGTCGGCCACGCTCCAGGATCTCCCGGCGAAGGATGTGTTCGCGAAGCTGGTCGTAGACCGTGGACACGAGCGCCTTCTTGGCCGCCTGGTCCTCGGGAATTGTGGCCACATAGGCCTTCTTGACCGCGTCCATTTTCGCGTACATCTCGAGCTTGTCGCGCTTCTGCATCGCTTCGTAGAGGGGTGGCTCGAGGGCCGCCGCGATCTCGTGAGCGAGAGCGTGGTCGATTTCCTTCTTCGGAGCCGGGCGTTTGGCCTTGCCGACCTCGGCCATCATCTGACGCTGAACCGCGCAGATGACCTTGATCGCCTCATGCCCGGCCACAAGGGCGCGAACCATGTCGTCTTCGCCCAGTTCACGCGCACTCGACTCGACCATGCAGATGGCCTTTTCGGTGCCGGCGACGAGGAGGTTCAACTCGCTCTTCGTCTTCATCTCGGTGCTGGTGGGATTGATATGGCACTGCCCGTCCCAGAAACCGACCCGGACCGCGCCCACTGGCGTGTCGAAGGGAATGTCCGAGATGCAGAGCGAGGCCGAAGCGCCGATCAGGGCCAGGGTGTCCGACTCGTTCTCGAGGTCGGCCGACCAGAGAAGCGCGCTGATCTGGGTCTCACATCCCCAGCCTTCGGGGAAGAGGGGCCGCATCGGACGGTCGATCTGGCGGCAGGTGAGGATTTCCTTCTCGTTCTGCCGGCCTTCACGCTTGAAGAAGCCGCCCGGGATCTTGCCGGCGGCGAAGTTGTTCTCTCGGTAGTCGACGGTCAGGGGAAGGAAGTCGATGCCCGGCTTCGGCTCTTTGGCCGCACCCGCGGCCACGAAAACCACCGTGTCCCCCATGCGCACCACAGTGGCGCCGTCAGCCTGCTTGGCCATGCGGCCTGTTTCAATAGTGATCGGCGCTCGGCCGACCTGGATCTCATACCGTTTCATGGCCATTGTGCTTTTCTCCGAGCAGCTTGGAATTGCGAGAGGATGTGGGATCGTGGGAGGTCGAAGACCGGCGATGGGCCTCGCTCCGCCGTTTCAGGCCCCATGGCCCTTCGGCGGACGGCCTTCTACCGAGCGCACGAGTTTGCGGAATGGCTGAAGCGCCTCGTCCCCAGGGCCTTCCGCAGGGACGGGACGGCCTTCCCGACTACTTGCGCAGTCCGAGTTTGACGATCAGAGACTGGTAGCGGGACGGCGTCTTCGACTTGAGGTAGTCGAGCAGACGACGGCGATGGCCGACCATCATGAGAAGGCCGCGGCGCGAGTGATGATCCTTCGCGTGCGTCTTGAGATGTTCGGTCAACTGGCCAATGCGCTCTGATAGAAGCGACACTTGGACCTCCGGAGATCCGGTGTCGGTTGTGTGCGCGCGGTTTCCCTCGATGAGGGTTGTCTTCTTTTCCTTGGTAAGGCTCACGACTCTTTTTGCTCCTCCGAGCCTGCTTTGTTGTTCTTACAGCGTGATTTATCTTTGTTTGGAACTCGGGAGCTTACCACATCGGGCGCGGGGCCTAGAACACGCAGAGAGGCTGCAGTCGCGCGCCATTCGCGGTGGCGAGGGCCACGAGGGCCCCCAAACGATCGCAAACCCTTATCCGGCCCGAAGGCTCGCCCGCTCGCGTCGGTGTGACGGCCCGGCCGAGGCGGAGGTCGGCCACTTGAAGGTCGTCGACCACGACCATGGGCCATGTCGTGAGGATTTCCGCCATGGGCAGCAACCGCTTGTCCATCGACTCGGGTCGCAGTTCATGAAGGGGAATCGCCGTCGCGATTGTCGAGGTCCCTGATCGCGTTCGTCTCAGTTCTGCCAGATGCGCGCCCACCCCAAGGGCGCGGCCGAGATCCCGCGCCAGGGCGCGAATATATGTGCCACGTGAGCACGCGAAGCGCACCCGCGCACCTGCTTCGCTCAAATCCAGCAGGTCGGACGCACCCACCTCCACCCTCACGGGTTCGAGGGCCACCTTCTCGCCGCGCCGGGCCAGGGCATAGGCCCGTTCCCCCTCGATCTTCTTGGCCGAGTAGGCGGGCGGTGTCTGCAGGATTGGACCGACGAAGGCCGTCAATGCTTCCGCGACACGCGCGGCGGTCAGGCCGGAGGTCGGCTGCGGGTCGCCCCGCCTCTCGCCCTCGGCGTCATCGGTCGTCGTTTCGAAGCCGAATCTGATTAGAGCCTCGTACTCCTTCGCCCCGGCGCCGCCGCCCTCCTCGATATATGGAATCAGCCGAGTGGCTTTTCCGAGGCAAAGCACCAGCACCCCCGTGGCCATCGGATCGAGCGTGCCCGTGTGGCCGACCCGCCGCGTCCGGGCGACTCTCCGCACACGCGCGACCACGTCGTGAGAGGTGAGCCCCTGGGGCTTGTCGACGATGAGGAGGCCCGATATCCCCGAGTCGGGGGCGGACGATCGTGGGCTCAGAATGGTCTCCGCGCTCTACTTGTCGTCGGCCGACTCAGGAGCGCCGTCAACTTCGGCCCCATCCGCGGCGAGAGCGCGGTCCTGCGCCTCGGCTTCGGCGGCGACCTCGTCCGCCTTCCACCCCGCCATGATCTCGCTCACCCGCTCCGCGTTGTCGAGGCCCTTGTCCTGGACGAACATGATCTCGGGGACGGTGCGCGTTCTCATTCGCTGCGAAAGAAGCTTGCGGACGAAACCACGTGAATGATGCAGTGCGCGCATGGACTCGAGCTGGGTTTTCGCGTCTCCCATCGGAGAGACGTAGATCTTCGCCACCGACTGATCGACCGGCATCTCGACCCGGATAACCGTGACAAACCCGAGCCGCGGATCACGGATCTCGCGCGCGATGATCATGGCGACCTCGTCGCGGACTCCGTCCGCCACTCGCGACTTCCTGTGGTTCACAGCCATTGTCGTTGTTCTCCTGCGCAGACGACACCCGGGGTTTCCTCGATCTCCCGCACGATCCCGTCCAGTGTTTTCTCCATCGACGCTCGCTCCGTGTTCAATCCCACCACGGCAAGGCCGGCGCGCTGCCATTCGCCCTGGTGCGCCACTTCCGCGATCGAAACATTGTGGTTCTGCCGAACCCGCGCCAGGATCGACCGCAGGGGCTGTCTTTTGTCCTTCAGACTCTGCGCCTCGGGAAGGTGCAACTCGATTTCAAGCAGGCCGATCACCATGAACTTAATCTTAGGCCCGCACCGGCTGCGACAGCGGCCTGCGTGCACGCGACGCGGGGTCTGAGGGGAGCGTAGGCCCAATTCCTGAGTGGCTCCGCTCCGCGGACCCACTCCAGAGCAAAGTCGCTGCGCTCGCGCTTTGCTCGTTTGTCACTTGGGCCGGAGCGACGGGGGTTTGGGGGGCGGGTCCGTTCCTGGTTGGCTCCGCTTCGCGGTGCCAACCCAGAGCAATGTCGCTCGCTGCAGCTCGCTCGATTGTCAACGCCCCCAACTCAATTAGAGCGTCTCGCGGTATTTCTCCATCACGAAGAATTCGATGACGTCGCCCGGCTTCACGTCGTTGAAGTCGACGATGCCGATACCGCAGTCGATTCCCGCGCGAACCTCGGACGCGTCGTCTTTATGGCGCTTCAGCGAAGCCACCTTGCCGGTGTGGATGACGATGTTGTCGCGGAGCAGGCGGACACTCGCCTGCCGGGTGACCTTGCCCTCCGTGACCATCGAGCCCGCGATCGTGCCGATCTTCGAGATCTTGAAGGTCTCCTGAACCTTGGCCTGACCGAGCACCACTTCCTTGAATGCGGGAGCGAGGCGGCCTTCAAGGGCCTTGGTCAGATCATCGACCACGTCGTAGATGATCGTGTAGAGACGAACTTCGATGTTGTCGCGCTCCGCGAACTCCGCAGCCTTGCGTTCCGGCCGCACATTGAAGCCGACCACGATGCCTTCGGATGCGGCGGCGAGGAGAACGTCGCCCTCGTTGATGGCGCCAACACCGGAGCGGATGATGCGGAGTTTGATCTTCTCCTGCGGGATCTTCTTCAGCTGTTCGCTCAGAGCTTCGACGGAGCCCTGCACGTCGGCCTTCAGAACGAGAGGCAGTTCGATCGGACCATCGGTGCCTCCGCCGGGCTTCGCGATGGCTTCGAGCCGGACTCTCGACTGGAGAGCCAGCTGCTTGTCCTTGAGCTTCTGCTGGCGGAACGAAACGATGGTGTGGGCCTTGACGGAATCCTCGACCACGAAGAGGGAATCGCCAGGCTCCGGCACATCCTCGAGACCCTGAATTTCGACCGGAGTCGAGGGCCCGGCTTCGCGAAGACGTTCGCCGCGGTCGTTCATCAGCGCGCGGACGCGCCCGGAAACCGCACCCGCGACCACGACGTCGCCCACGCGCAGCGTCCCGTCCTGAACCAGGATGTTCGCCACCGGACCACGGCCTTTGTCGAGGCGCGATTCAATGACGGTGCCCCGGGCGGGCTTGTCGGGCATGGCCTTGTACTCGCCCATGTCGGCCTGGAGGAGGATCATTTCGAGAAGCTGATCGAGGTTCTGCTTCTTCTTGGCCGAGACGTTGACGAAGACGGTCTGGCCGCCCCACTCTTCGCAGAGCAAGCCGCGGTCGGCGAGCTGCTGACGGATG
>JAYUUU010000383.1:0-3859 GCA_043754395.1 Vicinamibacteria bacterium | reverse complement strand
TGAGGGCCAAGACCGCCGCGGCGAAGTTCACCCCGGGAGGCCGGCGGATTCAGTCATGCATGTGCCAAAGTGTCGTCCACACCACTGGACAAACCACGCCCCGCTTCACTCTACTTCGGCCGTGCGATCGAGCCGGATGTGAACTTCTGCATGAAGGTCACGGTGAACGATGACCCGGGCCCAATGACCAGTTCACCCGACAACTGCCGGGCCAGGTCCGTTACGAGTTGAAGCCCAAGCGACGTTCCTCGCCGGGAGTCGAAGTCCTTGGGCAGGCCGATTCCGTTGTCGCTCACGGTGAGCGTCACCGGGCCGTTTTCCTCACGGGTCAGGCGGACGCGCACGAAACCGCTGCGCCCCTGGGGGAAGGCGTGCTTCAAGGAGTTCGTCATGAGCTCATTGACGATGAGACCGCAGGGAATGGCCTGATCGATGTCGATTTCCACCGGCAAGAGGTCCAGTTGGAGCTCGACCGGCCCCGAGGTGAAAGTCTGCGCCCGGAAGAACTGCTGCGCGAGCTGCTGCAGGTAGGCGCCCAGGTCCACGCGGCCGAAGTGGCCGCTCTTGTAGAGCGTCTCATGCAGCAGGGCCATGGAGAGAATCCGTGCCTGCATGTCCTTCAGAACTTGTTTGGTGGCGAACTCAGCCGCGCGTGTGGTCTCGATCCTCAGGAGGCTCGTGATGATCTGGAGGTTGTTCTTCACCCGGTGATGCACCTCCTTGAGCAGCCGCTCCTTCTCCTTGAGGGCCGTCGCCATCGCCTCTTCGGTCTGTCGCCTCGTCGTCACATCCCGGACCACCACGATGATCTGGATCGGTGTGCCGTTCGCATCCTTGATGAACTCCGCGTTCACATCGATGTCGAAGGTGCTGCCGTCCACGCGCAGGCCGCGGTATTCACCGGACCCCTGGGGCCTTGAGCTGGCCATTGTGGCCAGGCGGGCACGGGCCTTTTCCCTGTCCTCGGGGACCACGAAGTCGGTGATGGGCCGTCCGGTGAGCTCGGCCTCGCGCGCACAGCCGAGCATGGTCAACGACATGCGGGAGGCCATGAGGACGCGACCCTCGAGATCGAGAATCGCGATGCCGTCGGGTGAGGCGTTGAGGAGCGGGCGGTACCGCTCCTCACTATCAGAGAGAGCCCCGCCCGACCCGGTGTTCGGGAGTTCTTTTGTCGGCTCTCGACCCGGAGGCATTCTCTCCGGGCCGGAGCGGTCTTTTTCTTCCATCGCGCTTCGTGTGTTGGCGTCGCGTGCTCGCCTCGGGGCAGGGTGCCAGGGCTGGCGCAGCGCGGCGGAGAGTCTAGCCTCACCAGCTTCACCTCCGTGCGCCGGGGGACACCGGTTGTTTGTAACGTTGTGGCCGGGGTCACCCCGCCTCCTTACTTAAGCACCGCGGTAGGCTTTGTCTCGGAAACGCTGATGATCGTCCTCGAAACCGACCGGCTGGTGCTGCGCCACCTCACGCTCAACGACGCTCCCTTCATCATGGATCTTGTGAACGAGCCGTCGTTTCTAAGGTTCATCGGCGACCGGGGCGTTGGGTCGCAGCAGGACGCCCGCCAGTACATCCTGAAGGGACCTATCGCGAGCTACAACCGCCACGGTTTCGGCCTCTACCTCGTGTTTGTGAAAGAGACAGGGGACCCAGTCGGCATGTGCGGTCTGCTGAAGCGCGACAGCCTTCCCGATGCGGACGTGGGTTTTGCCTTTCTCCCCGCTCATTGGCGGCAGGGATACGCGCTCGAGGCCGCGTCCGCGGTGATCGCCCATGGCCGCAGCGCGCTCGGCATGAAACGCATTCTCGCGATCACCGCACCCGACAACCACGCATCTATCGCCCTTCTCGAGAAGATGGGGATGAAGTTCGAGAAGGTGACGCGACTCGAAGGGGAGACGAAAGACATCCGGCTTTTCGCCACGGAGGCACCATGATTCTTCAGGAAGACCCAGCCGTCGACCTCGACACGCCCACCGGCCCCATGCGCACCTACGTCTACCGGCCGACCGCACCCGGCCGCTATCCGGGCCTCGTGTTCTTCTCCGAGATCTTTCAAAGGACGGGCCCGATCAAACGGACCGCGGCTCTGCTCGCCGGTCACGGCTTCGTAGTGGCGGTTCCCGAGATTTTTCACGACCTCGAGGCCCGAGGCTGCGAGCTTGCGTACGACGCGGCAGGGGCGGACAAAGGGAACGCGGACAAGATCGGCCGGCCGGTGAAAGCGTATGACGACGACGCTCGCGCGGTCATCCGGTTCCTTCTCTCACACCCTTCGTGCAACGGAAGGATCGGGTCGATCGGCATCTGCATCGGCGGCCACCTTTCTTTCCGCGCCTCGATGAACCCGGAAGTCTTGGCGGGTGTCTGCTTCTACGCCACCGACATCCACAAGGGAGGCCTCGGCAAGGGCGGCGACGACACCCTCGCGCGTATGGGGGAACTGAAGGCCGAGATGCTGATGATCTGGGGCCGTCAGGATCCGCACATCCCGAACGAAGGCCGAGCCCTGATCCAGAAGGCCATGATCGATGCGGAGGTTCTCTTCAGCTGGCACGAGTTCAACGGGGCTCACGCCTTTCTTCGAGATGAGGGCCCGCGCTACGACCCCGCTCATGCGCAGACCTGCTACCGGCTGGCCATCGACCTCTTCAAACGGAAACTCTCGGATGGCGATCTGTCCCTGGCGAACGCGGGGGGCGCGGAGACCAGGCATTGAGGGGTCGAGGCAGGATCTGACATTATTTGCCTGTACGCAAATAATGTCGCGACTTTTGTTGCTGTGAGGTAAATTCTGTCGCGTGCTGACCAAGCGCTCCCTGGAGGATCCCGTCCGCCTCGATCTGAGGAAGAAGATGGTGTTTCTCGCCGGGCCGCGGCAGGTGGGGAAGACCAGCCTGGCGAAGCGGCTCATGGCCGGCGAAACGAGTGCCGTGTACCTCACCTGGGACCGCAGCGAAGATCGGAAACGAATCCGCAGGCCCGAATGGCCGGCCGCGCCTTCGCTGATCGTTCTGGACGAACTTCATAAGTTTCAAGGCTGGAAGCGCTGGGTGAAGGGCGAGTTCGATCGCCACGTTGACCATCACCGTTTCCTGGTCACCGGGAGCGCGCGGATGGATGTGTTTCGGCGCGGCGGCGATTCGTTGCAGGGCCGCTACCATCACTACCGGCTTCATCCCTACTCCTATCGCGAGGCGGAGGGCATGCCTCAAAGCGTCGCGCCCCCGGGGACTGCGCTCGAGTTTCCCGCGCGTGCCCGGGCCGGCGTCGTCGACGCCTTGATGCGATTTGGAGGGTTCCCCGAGCCGTGGCTCAGCGGCTCCGAACGGACCCTTCGGCGCTGGCAGAAGGAGAGGACAGAGCGTTTCTTCCGCGAGGACGTCAGGGATCTCGAAGCCGTGCGCGACCTTACGGCCATAGAAACCCTCGCCGACCTCGTGGCTGAGCGTGTTTCCTCACCGCTGTCTTTGAACGCCCTTCGCGAGGATCTTGAAGTGTCGCATCGTGCGCTGCAGCACTGGCTCGAGGTGCTCGACCGTCTGTATCACCTGTTTCTGATCAGGCCTTTCGCGCATCGCCGGGTGCGCAGTCTGAAGAAGATGCCCAAGGTCTACTTGTGGGATCACGCGCTTGTGACCTCGGAACCGGCCCGATTCGAGAACCTCGTGGCCTCGCACCTTCTCAAGATGTGCCACACCCTGGAAGACTGCGAGGGGTTCTCTGTGGAGCTGCGGTATCTGCGGGATCGAGACGGCCGCGAGGTCGATTTCCTGGTTCTGGCCGACTCAAAGCCCTGGTTCGCGGTGGAGGCGAAACTGTCCGACGAAACCGTGGATCCTTCGCTTCGCTATTTCAAGGA
>JAYUUU010000382.1:0-5389 GCA_043754395.1 Vicinamibacteria bacterium | reverse complement strand
GCCTGCTCCATCCGCGGTGAGGCGGTTCATCAACTCGTAGATCTCCACTTTCGCGGCCACATCGATGCCGCGCGTGGGTTCGTCCATGATCAGCACGTCCACACCGGTGGCGAGCCACTTCCCGAGGACGATCTTCTGCTGGTTTCCGCCCGAAAGGGCGCCCGCTCTTTGCTCGATGGCGGGGGTTTTGATCCGCAAGTCGTCGACATACTTCCGGGAGAGCGCTGCCTCGCGCGCCTGATCGATCAAGCCGAAACGGGACAGACGCCGCGCTGAAGTCAGAGCGATGTTCTCCCGTACAGAGAGTCCAAGAACCAGACCCTGGGTCTTCCGATCCTCCGGGAGAAGGCCGATGCCGGCCGCGATTCCATCGGCGGGGGATCGCACGAAGGCGAGACGGCCCTTCACCGCGATGGTGCCGGTGTCCGAACGATCCGCGCCGAAAAGCGCGCGCGCCAGTTCCGTTCGGCCGGCCCCCAAAAGCCCGGAGATGCCAAGAATCTCACCACGACGCAGGTTGAAACTGACAGCCCGCAGTGCCGTTCCCCGGGAAAGACCGCGGACGCTCAGCACCTCGGCGCCCGGTTCGGTGCGCCGCCGCGGGAAGTGGTCGCCCACGGGGCGGCCCACCATCAGGCGGATCAATTCTTCAATCGCCACTTCTTTGGGATTGTAGGTGCCGATCTTCTTCCCGTCGCGCAAGACGCTCACGCGGTGGCCGATACGTTCGACTTCATTCATCCGGTGCGAGATGTAGATGATGCCGACACCGCGCTCGAGGAGACGCGCGATCGCGGCGAAAAGCTGTTCGATCTCGGTGGCGGTGAGTGCTGAGGTCGGCTCGTCCATCACGAGAATCCGCGCGTTCTCGGAGAGGGCCTTCGCCACCTCGATCATCTGCTGCTCTGCGATGCCCAGTTGACCCACCGGAGCGTCGAGATTCAGCTTAACGCCGAGCCGGCTCAGCAACTCGCGAGTCTTCTCCTTCATGCCTTCGCTGTCGAGGAAGCCGCGCGGCGTCGTCATCTCCTTGCCGAGGAACACATTCGCGGCGGCGGAGAGCTGCGGCACCAGAGTGAGCTCCTGATAGATGATGCTGATGCCCAGGTCGCGCGCGGCGCGCGGCGAGTCGATGGTGGCGGCACTTCCGTCAACGAGGATCTCGCCCGCGTCTTTCGCCTGCGCTCCGCTCAGGATCTTCATCAGCGTCGACTTCCCCGCTCCGTTTTCTCCGAGCAGGATATGCACCTCCCCCGAGCGCAGGTCGAGGTCCACGCCATCAAGCGCCACCACTCCGGGGAACCGTTTCGCAACGCCGATCATCTGAAGGAGCGGCGCGTTTGTGCTCATCGGGACCGGACGAGAGTGGTGCGGCGGGGGCGGGGCGAAGCGGCAGGGGCGTTGCGTTCGCGCGGCGGAGGTGCGGTCGTCGAACGCACCACGAGCGTAGGGGCGAGGACGACACGACGGGCCTTGGCGCGCACTCCACGAATCCGTTCGACGAGCAGATCCATGGCCATCTGACCGATGTCGTGCCTCGGTTGATGAACCGTGGTGAGCGAGAGATGGCGCATGGCGGCAAGAGACGTGTTGTCGTAGCCCACGAGCGAAATATCCTGGGGCACGCGCAGGCCGCTTTCTTCGATGGCGTTGAGCGCGCCGATCGCGGCAAGGTCGTTCGCAGCGAAGATCGCCGTAGGCCTCGGGCGCCGCTCGAGAAGTTCGCGGGCGCCTTGATGGCCGCCCGCCTCCGTGTAAGCCCCTCGGCCGATCACGATCTCGTCGGCGAGTTTTAGTTTGCGCATCGCCTCTTCATAGCCGTGGCGCCTTTCGATGGCGCCCGCCCCTTCGCCTCCATCGATGTGGGCGATCCGGCGGTGCCCGAGCGAAACGCAGTGCTGGACCACCAGCAGGGCGCCCGCGGCATCGTCGTCGGCCACGCTGTCGACCGAGGCCGCGCGCGCGGGGCGTCCAACCACGACGACTGCCGCCTCCTTGCTGGCCTTCACCACCTGGGCGCTCTCCATCATGGGCGAGCCGAGGATGAGGCCGTCGACTCGAAGCTGTAGAAGCGTCTCGATCGCTTCATCCTCGTGCTGCTGGATCCGATCGCCGGTGTTCATCAGCACGCGGTATCCGAGGGCGCGGGCCCGGGCCTGAATGCCCGCGATGACGTCGGCGAAGAAAGGGTTGTTGAGGTCCGAAACGAGAACGCCCACGATACGCGTGCGTTTTTGCACCAGTCCCTGGGCCATCGCGTTCGGGCGATAGCCAAGATCAGCCACCGCGCGCAGGACCGCGGCCCGCCTTTCCGGGCTCACATGGCGGTCGCCACGAACGACCAGAGACACCAAGGACTTCGAAACCCCCGCATGCCGCGCCACGTCGTCGATTGTTGGTCGTCGTCCACTCTTCATGCTTGACACACAGCCACTCGCGTCGCTAGCTTACGTGGGATGGAACGTTCCAAGGCTAGCATGGTGCCCAACCTCCATCGGCCTAAGAATTCCCTCGTTTCACCGGGTTTTGGCGCCCTTGTGACGCCCGAAAACGCGGGGTGGTCCTACTCGAGTCTGCGGGTGTTTTGGCTCGCCGCAGGTGAATCCCGGCGCTTTGAAACCGGACCGGACGAGATGCTCGTGGTGCCTCTCTCGGGTGGCCTTCGCGTCGATTGCGAGGGCTCCATCTTCGACCTGGTGGGGCGAAGGTCCGTCTTCTCACGGGTCACGGACTTCGCCTACATCCCGCGGGATGCGGCATTCACGCTGACATCGGCCCGCGGTGGCGAGTTCGCGCTACCCGGCGCGCGCGCGCGGCGGCGCCTTCGGCCCGCGTACGGGCCGGCTGAAAAAGTGCCGGTGGAGATCCGCGGCGCAGGGGGCGCGACGCGGCAGCTCACCAACTTCTGCGCGCCGGGAGTCTTCGAGACCGACCGGCTGAGTGCGGTCGAAGTTCTCACGCCTCCTGGAAACTGGTCGTCGTATCCGCCCCACAAGCATGATGAGGATCGGCCCGGGGAAGCGATCCTCGAAGAGATCTACTACTTCCGGCTCGAAGGCGAGGCGAGCTTCGGCGTCCACAAGACCTACGCCGCTGATGGCGACTTCGACGTGACCTCAACCGTGCGCGACGGCGACGTCTTTTTGGTGCCGCGGGGTTATCACGGCCCCTCGATCGCACCTCCCGAACACGCGCTTTGGTACCTGAATGTCCTCGCCGGTCCCTCGGAGGAACGTTCGATGAACTTCTGTGACGACCCGAAACATCACTGGATCCGTGACTCGTGGCGCGGCCAGCCGACCGACCCGCGCGTGCCGATGACGGGCGCGGTCGAACGCCCGTAGTCCCTCAGCAAAACCAGGAGCCAAAAGCCCGATGAAGACCCGAAGACTCACCACGGCTCAGGCCCTCGTCCAGTTCCTGATTCAGCAGCAGACGCGGCGCGATGGCGTCACCCGGAGGTTCATTCCCAAGGTCCTCGGAATCTTCGGCCATGGAAACGTCGCGGGCTTAGGCGAAGCGCTTCAAGCCGCGGGGAATGATCTGCCCTACATTCCGGGGCGCAACGAGCAGGCGCTTGTCCACGCCGCCGCGGGCTTCGCGAAAATGACGAATCGCCTTCAGACGCTCGCCTGCACGAGTTCCGTGGGACCGGGCGCCACGAACATGATCACGGGAGCGGCCGGCGCCACCATCAACCGCGTGCCGGTTCTGCTTCTTCCCGGCGACATCTTCGCGACGCGCCAGGTGGCCCCGGTGCTGCAGCAGCTCGAATCGGGCGCTTCCGGGGAAGCCTCGGTGAACGACTGCTTCCGCCCGGTGTCGCGATACTGGGACCGCATCCAGCGCCCCGAACAACTCGTGACCTCGGCGATCGAAGCCATGCGCGTGCTGACGAGCGTGGTCGACACCGGTGCGGTGACTTTATGTCTCCCCGAAGACGTGCAGAGCGAGGCATGGGACTTTCCAGAGGCGCTCTTCGAAAAGCGCGTCTGGGAGATCAGGAGGCCACGCCCGGACGCGGAGGCTCTCAACCGAGCGGTCGAATGGATCCGCGCGGCCGAGCGGCCGCTGATCGTGGCGGGCGGTGGCGTCCTCTATTCGGAAGCCTCGGCCTCGCTGGCCCTCTTCGCGAGTGCCACCGGCATCCCGGTCGGTGAAACCCAGGCTGGCAAAGGGGCGCTCGCGTTCGATCACGCTCTCTCCCTCGGAGCGATCGGCGCGACGGGAACACGGGGCGCAAACGTCCTCGCCCGTGAAGCCGACCTCGTGATCGGCATCGGCACGCGGTACTCAGACTTCACCACCGCGTCCAAAACCGCGTTCCAGAATCCGAAGGTCCGCTTCGTCAATATCAACGTCGGCGAGTTCGATGCGTTCAAACACGGCGGGGTCGCGCTCGTGGCCGATGCGCGCGAGACGCTCGTCGCGCTCCTCGAAGCGCTCCGCGGCTTCCTCGCTCCCGCTCAGTGGCGCAGCAAGGCAAGTCAGGCGAACCGCGATTGGGACACGGAGGTCGAGCGGATCTACACCCTCGGCAGCCCGACTCGTCCGAGCCAGGGTGAGGTGATCGGCGCGGTGAACGACGCCGCGGGCGAGCGCGGGGTGGTGGTGTGCGCCGCCGGAAGTCTTCCAGGCGACCTCCACAAGTTGTGGCGCTCACGCGACCCGAAGAGCTATCACCTCGAGTACGGCTATTCCTGCATGGGCTACGAGATCTCGGGCGGTCTCGGGGTCAAGATGGCGGCGCCGGACCGCGATGTCTTCGTGATGGTGGGCGACGGCTCGTGGCTGATGATGTCGTCCGAACTCGTGACCGCGAATCAGGAGGGCGTGAAGCTGATCGTGGTTCTGATCGATAACGGCGGCTATGGCTCGATCGGCAGTCTTTCGAAGTCGTTAGGCTCGGGAGGCTTCGGCACGCAGCTGCGCTACCGTGACGACGACGGTTCGCTCTCATCGCGTCAGGTCCCGATCGACTTCGCCGCGAATGCCAAGAGCCTCGGTCTCCAGGTTCATGCCGCGGACACCCTCAAGGAGCTTCGCGAGGCCCTCGCTGAAGCCAAGGCGTCGCCCGAGACCACGGTGATCGTCACCCACACTGATCCTTCGGCGAAGGTGGGCGGTTATGAGTCGTGGTGGGATGTGCCCCCGGCGGAAGTGTCCACAAGCGACACAGTCAAGGCCGCGCGCGCGGAGTACGAGGTGGCGAAGAAGAAGGAGCGGTGGTATTTGTAACCGTGGTTCGGGAAGACGTTCAGGGATCGCTTCGTCACCTCCCTTAGATGAGTTCCTGCTGAGAAACCCGTGAAAGAACGGCCCATTTCAGGCGGTTTCTGAGTTTGGGTTTGGGCGAGGATGGAGCGTGGCTGGTCATCGAGGGTCGCGC
>JAYUUU010000381.1:0-6835 GCA_043754395.1 Vicinamibacteria bacterium | reverse complement strand
CGCGCTCCGCCGTTGATGCGCACGTTGGACGAAACGCGGGTGCCCAGATCCTGGGCATGCGCGTAGACGCCATCGACTTCAACCGCATAACTCTTGCCGAGCTGCTTCGAGAAACCAAAATTCGCCTGATCGGTGTAGGGCTGCTTGACCAGAGGTGTTGCGGCATGACTCGGAAGGGGGGCGCTGGCGCCGACCAGTTGGTTCGGAGGCAGCGGTTGTCCGATCTGGTAGAAGCTCCCGTCCGCGTTGCGGATCCCCGTGCTGTTCGTATTGCTGTAGACCTGACCGAAGGACGATTGCGCGCCGATGACTGCGAACAGGATGTTGGCGTTCGTATAGGCGAAATCGTAGTACCGTCCAACGCCCCCTCGGAAGACGAGAGTGCCATCGGCCTTGCTGTCGTAGGTGAAGCCGGCCCGAGGCGCGATGTTGTTCTTGTCCTCCGCCGGTTCCTTGCCAAAGTCCTCGAATACGGTGCAAGGGCAGGGCAGACCACTGCTCTTGAACACACCCGCCTTCGCCGCCGCCTGCAACTCGGAGAAGATGATGTTCTTGCTCTGATCGAATGCAAAGCCCGTGACCAGGTCGTAGCGCACGCCCAGATCGATGGTCAGTTTGTCATTCATGCGCCAGCCGTCCTGGAGATAGAAGGCGTACTGGTTGTTGGGAATCCGGCCCACGCTGCCACCCGGCCCGCTGCCGATGGAACCGTTTCGAGAGATTCCTGAGATGGGAGCGGTTCGCGAATCGCTCAAGCGCGTGTACTGATTCACCTGTCCGGTCGAGAACGTGATGTCGAGCGTCGGCTCATAGATGAAGCTCGCACCCACCCGAAGGTCGTGACGTCCCATCGTCCATGTGAAGTCGTCTCGGAACTGGTGCTTGTGCTGCTCGGTGGTCTGGGGCGTATTGACGCTTTGACCCACGCTCACACCGTTCGGGAAGCTCTCGTACGGAAGCGCCGAGTTTGCCGAGATGAAGTTGAGAAAGTACGAGTACTGATAAACAAACTCGTTCAGCCGCCCCCCGGAGAGGGCGCTGTTGAGGTTCACGTTCGCGGAATGGAACTTGTTCGTGCTGATTCCCCAGCCTTCGGGCGGTGTGCTCGGACCGGCCCCGTAGGGCTGTTCGTTCTTGTTGTAACCGTAGCGAACGGAGAGGTAGTTGTTGGAGTTCAACTGGTGGTTGATCTTCGCAACCGCGAGATTCTCCCGGAAGGGGACTGCGAAAGCGCCGTCCTTGTCCGGGAAGAGACCCTTGGTGCTGACCGATTGAGTGGTGTCCTGTTGAACGCGCTCAACGGAGAGAAAGAAGTGGGTCTTGTCCTTGACGATCGGACCGCCCAGGCTGCCGCCAAACTGGTGTTTGCGGTAGTCGCCCTTGGGCTGATTGTTGTTGATCTCGGTAGTGGTTCGCGAATTCATGCTCTTGTCGCGGAAGTACTCGAACAACGAGCCCTTGAATTCGTTGGTGCCGCTCTTGGTGACCACCTTGATGGTGCCGCCGTTGGCGCGGCCGGTGTCGGCGCGGAAGCGCTGAGTTTCGAACTTGAACTCGCCGATCGAATCGAGCGGGAAGTTCTGGACGAGTCCGCCGACGGTGTCGTCATTGTTGTCGCCGCCGTCAATGAGGTAATTGATATTGCGACCGCCCCCGCCCGCGACCTGGGGAGCGAACTGGGTGCTCTTGGTGGGGTCGGTGTGGTATCCGAGGGACACGCCGGGAACAAGGGCCGCGAGGTTGCCGAACTGCCGGCCGTTGAGCGGCAGATTCTCGATCTGCTGGCTGGTGATCACTTCGCCAACGCCAGAGTCCTTCGAATCGATCAGCGGCGCTTCCGCGGTGACTTCAACGTTCTCGGTCTGGCCGGCGACGGCCATTCGGAACGGAACGACCGTCGTGGATTCGACGTTGACGTTGGCCTTGCGCGCCTGGGCGTTGAAGCCCGGGAGCGCCGCCTTGATTTCATAGACGCCCACGGGGAGACCGCCGATGCGGTACGCGCCGGACGCGTCGGACGTGGCCGAACGCGAGAAGCCGGTGCTGGTGTTCGACGCGGTAACGACGACGCCCGGCAAAGCCAAGCCCTGCTGGTCGAGGACCGAGCCCTCGATGAGACCATTGGTGCCCTGCGCGAATGCAGGGGACACGACGGCAAGCACGAATGCGAGTGCTGCCGCCAGGTAACGGAAACGTTGGGTCAAGTGTTTTCTCCTAAAAATGGGCCGCCTGCCTTGGACCATCACGGTCCTTGCGAAATTCAGTTTCGCGGATCGTGAATTCAATCGAACGTCGATCACGGCGGCGGGAGGCGTCCCGGATGTTTGACGAAAGTCTAACAATTTAAACAGCATGCGTCGAGGTTTCTAGCAAGTCCAGAACTTTGTATCTCGAAACCATGAATCGTGACTTCAATAGATGCAACAAATGGGCCTTCTCAATCCGTCCAAATCACCGGCCGTTCCCCAGCGGCGAGAAAGACTCAGCGCGAGGACGCTTGAAGGTCGCGCAAGAACGCGCGCGCCTTCGCCCGGAGGACCCGGTCCCCCGTCCCCGACGCGGCTTGCCGGGCCAGGGCTATCGCTCTCTCGGCATGGCCGCGCTGGACCTCCACAACGGCCAGATTGAGACGGGCCTCATGGAAGTTGGTGTCTCGCGCAATGGCCTCTTCGAACAGTTCGGCCGCAGCGTCGAGCCTTCCAGACTCCACCGCGAGGACGCCCGCGCCGTTCAGCGCCTCGAGGTGGCCGGGCGCCAGTTCAAGACTGCGGGCGTAGCTCTTCTCCGCCTCATCGGTCTTCCCCAGAGCGCGCAGTATGTTGCCTCGGTTCGCCCATGCGCCCGCGTGATTCGGATCGAGGCGGATTGCGTTTTCAACCGCCTCGCGCGCGGGTTCGAATCGGCCCGCCGCGGCGTGGAGTGCCGAGAGATGATCGAACGCCTCCACGAAGCCCGAGTCGAGCTCTATCGCGCGGCGTTCGGATTCAATCGCCTGAACGCTCTGTCCGAGCGCCGCCTGCACGAGGCTCTGGTCGTGCGCCACGGACGCTGATTTCGGAGCGAGTTCGGCGGCAGTGCGAAGCACCCGTAAGGCCTCGACACCTCGCCCCGACCGTCTATGGGACGAGGCGAGCGAGCGATGAAAGGTGAGGTTTGTCGGGTCGCTCTTGACGAGGTCATTGAGAATCCGCGCGGACTCCGCGAGATTTTGCCGCGCCTCGGCCTCCATGGCCTGCTCGAAACGTCGCAGCAAGGGCATCGCATCTTTCGGATCCAGGGCGGCGGAAGCCCGCGCAGGGCCTCCCGTCTCGGAACGACCCGAACCTCCGGCGACATAGCCGAGCGAGCGCAACTGTTCCTCGCTCTCGCCGCGGATTCTCCGCTCCGTGCTCTGAACCTCGGAGGCGAGGGCCGTCTTCAATACCGCGCGAAGGCGGTCCAGGTCGCCGGGACGCTTCGACGCGAGATCGGTCGATTCCCCGGGGTCGCTCGACAAGTCATACAGCTCGGGCCGAGGTGCGTCGATCAGCTTGAGCGGGCCGAGACGCCACGAGCGAAGCTTTGCCCAGCCGAAGCCCGCGGCGTAGTCGCTCTCCGCGTAGGCCTCGCGCTGGCCGCGGTCCTTGAAGAGGTTGCGTCCGTCGAGGCCTGAAGGTGTTTCGATCCCGAGAGTCCCAAGAAGCGTCGGCAGCAGATCCGCGCCGCGCGTGAGGCCAGCCACCCGCTTCCCCGCCGCCACACCCGGTCCCGAAATGATCATGGGTACGCTAAGCGTCGACTGATACAGGAAGAGTCCGTGCGTGGACTCGCCGTGTTCGCCAAGGCCTTCGCCATGATCGCTCGTGACGGCGGTGATCAGGCGATTGGGGCGCGCGGCCTCGGCGATCTCCACAAGGCGGCCCACGCATCGATCCGCGGCGGCGACCTCCGCGTCGTAGGCCGATCGGCCAGCGACCGCCAGATCAGTGGGCGGTGTGTATGGCGCGTGGGGCTCGTAGAAATGAGCCCAGACGAAGAAGGGACCCTGTTGTGCCCGGATCCACTCACTCGCGTTCGCGACGACCGCGTCGCACGCGCGTTCGGATTCGAGGACGCTGCGGCCCGAGGCGAGGCGTGTGATGCGGTCGTCATAGAGGTCGAAGCCGCGAGCGAGGCCATACCGCTGGTCGAGGACCACAGCGGAAACGAAGGCGGCGGTCGCGTGCCCTCGAGCTTTGAGGAGCGTCGCGAGCGTCGGCTTGAGATCCGGGAAGACATACGTTCCGTTGTTACGCACACCGTGGTGATATGGGTTGAGTCCCGAGAGGAGCGTCGCGTGGGAAGGCAGCGTCAGGGGGGCCGCGGCTGTTACGTCCTCAAACAGTGAACCCGCGGTGGCGATCCTGTCCAAAGCGGGAGTCAGGCCGGCGCTCGAACCGTAAGCGCCGACACGATCGGCCCGCAATGTGTCAATCGTGATGAGCAGGACGCTCGAATGAACTTCAGGGGCGCGACGAGCGCAAGCCGACAGGCTCAGGGCCGCGAGCCCTGACATCACCAGACCGCGGCCCGACCGTGTCATCTGAGTTCCCGCAGGCGGGCCTTCGCACGTTCCGCGGTGACAGGGTCTCCGAGTGCGGCCTCGTATTCGCGGCGAGCGTCTCCGGTCCGCCCTTCGATGCGGGCGACTTCACCGAGGTTGTAACGGACCTGGCCGTTCCGCGGATCGATACCTAACGCCTGTTCGAGAACACGCTTCGCCTCGCCGAGACGGTTGAGCTGCGCAAGGGCCGTCGCGTACCCGACGTACGGGTCAGCGCTCAAGGGCTCTGACTTCACCACGCGCGCGAAAAAGGGAAGCGAATCGGCGGCCTTCCCAAAACGAAGCAAGGCATCGGCGAGGCGCATATTGAGAAGTGGGTTTTCCTTATCGAGAGCCACGAGGGCGCGATAGCTCCTTATCGCCTCGGACCAGTCGGCAAAGGGACCCGAGGCTCTCGCGATGCGACGTGCCACCTCCACCTTGTCCTTCGGGTCGGCTCCGCTTCCCTTCCCTCCCGGGCCCTGCACATACCCAAGCGAGCGAAGGCGCTCCTCGCTTTCGGGATCGTGGGCACGGCGCGCGCTCGACTCCCCCGTCTCGGCCAGGGCCTTCGATAGCGCTGCGTCGAGCGCCCGAGTGCGGGCGACGTCGTCGGTCGCGCGATTCGTGGTTTCTCCGGGATCATCTTTAAGCGCATACAACTCGGGGCGCGGCGCTCGGATCCATTTCAAGCCACCCTCACGCCACGAGCGGAGATCGCTCCAACCGAAGTCGAGCCGCGGAGCAAGTGTCTCGGCGTAAAGCGCTCGGTCCGGATTTCCGGCTGCGAGTGCTCGAGTCAGACTGACCCCCGGGAGTGTCAGCGCGCCTCGGCCCGCCGCTTCAACCAGCGTCGCGGCGAGGTCGGTCAGACCGACAGCGACCCGGCTCCGCTTGCCCGCTTCGAAGCCTTTGCCTCGAACGATAAGCGGCACCCGAAGAGTCGTGTCATAAAGGAAGAGACTGTGACTCCATTCGCCATGTTCACCGAACGCCTCGCCGTGATCCGATGTCACGACGACCACGTTCGGGCCCGGCCTCACATCCCAGGTTGACAGCAACTCCCCGGCCGCGGAGTCTGCCGCGGCGATCTCGTCGCGGTATGGATCGTCGGTTCGAAATTCGTCGGGCGGGTCGTAGGGCGCGTGCGGATCGAAAAGGTGAACCCAAACAAAGACCGGACCTGGATTGGCGCTGAGCCACACTTTCGCGGCTGCCACCACCTCGCCCGCCCGTCGTTCCGCGAAGTCGTAATTCACGCCGGAAGCCTTCGACATCGCTTCGTTGTAGACATCGAATCCGCGGCTCAAACCAAATCGCGAGGCGAGCGGAAAACCTCCAATGAACGCGGCGGTTCTTCTTCCACTGGCCTTGAGAGACTCCGCGAGCGTCTTGAACTGTGGACCCAACGCAAAAGCGCCATTCCCGCGGACGCCGTGGGCAGGCGGCAAAAGACCCGTCATCATCGACGCGTGCGCAGGCAGCGTAATCGGAACCGGCGTGAATGCCTGCTCGAAGGTGACACCGGCGCGAGCGAGACCATCAAGAACGGGAGTCCGCGCGCGGTCGTCGCCATAAGCACCCAGCCGATCCGCGCGCAGAGTGTCGATGGTGATCAGAAGGATCGATGCGGGGGGTTCGGCCGCGGGTCGGGGCGTACAGGCGGTCAACGCCACAACGGCTATGAGGAGGAAACGGTTCGGCACTGGGCGGAAGTCTAGTGGCGGCGCGGCAACGGATCTCTATTCGTCGCGGAGGGCGGCAACCGGTTCCGCCTGCGCGGCGCGCAGCGCAGGCACCAGACTCGCGAGGGCGACCGCAACCAGCAGAAACATGGGCGCGGCCATGAAAGTGATCGGATCAAGGGCCGGAATGCCGAAGACCAGCTCGACATCGCCCGCGCCATTCCAAGCGCGGCGAAAAGTCCCACCGCCAGACCGGCTAGTAATAATCCTTGCCTGGGAAAGATCTGTCGATATCGTTTAGCCTCTATTTATGATAGGTTAGTTCTTATTTTAAGGATAACTAATTGAACACGCCGATCAATGGCGCGGACACCGCCTGGGTCCTGGTCTCCGCCGCCCTCGTTCTCCTGATGACCCCGGCTCTGGGGTTCTTCTATGGGGGCCTCGTCCGCGGCAAAAACGCGCTGAACACCATGATGATGAGCGTGTCGGCACTCGGCTTCGTCGGTCTCGCGTGGGCGCTCGTTGGTTACTCACTCGCCTTCTCCACCGGCTCCGGCTTCGCGGGCGGTTTGTCGCGCGCGGCCCT
>JAYUUU010000380.1:0-2468 GCA_043754395.1 Vicinamibacteria bacterium | reverse complement strand
GCTTCACAGGTCTCGCGGTCGAGCGTGCTGAGACGCGCTTCGATCGAACTTTGGATCGAGGCTTCACTCGCGTATCGGATCGCGATCTCTCGCGCCACGAAACCGCCGAGCAGAATGGCGAGGCCCGAACCGAAGAGGGCGAGCAGCAGGCGGGTGCGAAGAGTCACGAGGGCAGGAGCCGGTAACCGACTCCCCAGACCGTGGCGATCCTCGCCCCCTCGGCCCCGAGCTTCTTCCGCACGCGTGAGAAATGAACGTCGAGGGTTCGGCTCGTTCCCTCCCGATCCGGGTCGAGGACGCGATCCACGAGCGACTGCCGCGTGATCGCGGAGCCAGGGCGCTGCGCAAGGGCGGCGAGCAGATCGAACTCGATCTTCGTGAGCTCAACCGCGTGGCCGCCGTTCGTGACCATCCGTCCGGCGAGGTCGATCCGCAAGGCCCCGGTTTCGACCACGTCGGCCGCGTGCAAAAGGGGGCGCCTCAGTCTCGCTTGAATACGCGCGAGAAGTTCTTCAGGCCAGAACGGTTTCGTGACGTAGTCGTCGGCGCCAAGGGCCAGGGCGCGGACCTTGGTGGAAGTCTCGTTTCGCGCGGAGAGGACGAGCACGGGGGTCTCCGCGGTTTCGCGATAGATCTTCAGAATGTCGAGACCGAAAGCACCCGGCAGCATCAGGTCGAGCACCACGAGATCGTGCTGGGTCGGGTCCGCATCGAGTGCCGCGTGGCCGTCCGAAATCCAGGTGACCTCGAAACCGTCGCGCTTCAAGTTCGTGACGATCTGATCGCCGAGGTTCTTGTCGTCTTCGATCAGGAGAATGCGCGAGGTCATGGTCTTAAGCCCGCAAGTGTCGACGCGGAACCTTAAGTCTGCCTGAAGCGAAGGCCCCCAGCTTCGCCGGCTGTCCTCGCAAAGGCAGACGTCCGTCATTGCGAGGAAGCTCATTTGACGAAGGCGACGAAGCAACCCCGTCCCACCACTATGGGACGAAGCAACCCCGTCCCACCACTATCTCTCGTGCGCGTGAACGTCCGACCGCAATGTAGGGGCACGCTGACGCGTGCCCTTGAAACCGGGCCTTGCACCGTCATTGCGAGGAAACTCATTTAACGGGGGTGACGAAGCAATCCCTGAAACCCGCGCGAACCCGTGCGAACGAGGGCCAGGGCGGCGGAGAGTTCTACACGCCCTCGTCCATCGTCCGCCTCCTCACCGAAGTCATCGAGCCGTACCTGTTCGTTGGAGTGGTTGACATCACGGCGACATGTTGGCATGATCTCCAACATGCGGGCGATCCTGCTGGTCCGAACACGCATCGTCTATTCAAGCCGGTCGTTCGCAGAGTTGGTCTTGTGGCGTCTTCCGAAATCTGTTCGGGGCTCTGTGCATGAGTTCAAGTATCGATTGGCCTATGTTGTCGACACCGAATGCGTGGTCCGCTACGACAACGAGTTTGGAAAAGGCGACCACCGCCATTTCGGAACAAGCGAGGCCAGCTACAGGTTCAGGACGCCCGAGGCGTTGATTGCCGATTTCCAGAACGACATAGCGAGGTGGAACGATGAAAACAGTGATTCTTGAGGTTCGCTCCGGGGAGGAATCGATGGCGAATCTTGTTCGATCCTGGAAATCAGGAAAGCCGGAGCGTTCTGCACGGATCGCTTTCGCGACCCCGGAGTTGCTTTGGCAGGTTCTCACCGCGAAGCGGTGGGAATTGCTCAAGGCTCTTTGTGGTGCTGGGCCAGTCTCCATTCGTGAGGCCGCTCGCCGCGTTGGGCGAGACGTGAAGGCTGTCCACTCCGACGTCACCGCCTTGCTGAACGCGGGCGTCCTTGACCGCGCGAAGAGCGGAGGCGTCGTTTTTCCATTTGGTGCGATCAAGGTTGAATTCCTTTTGCAGGCTGCGTAGATGCAGTGGATCGCCCCCGCCGAAAAAGACGCCGCGAACGCCACGCTCGAAAAGCGCCTGTGGGACGCCGCCGACCAGTTCCGCGCCAACTCCGGCCTGAAGGCCGCCGAATACTCCGGCCCCATCCTCGGCCTCATCTTCCTCCGCTTCGCCGACGTGCGTTTCGCCAAACAGCGCGCCAAGCTGGAGAAGGCCAGCGCCTCTTCCCGCCGCGGCTCCCGAGTCGATGACCCCGCCGCCTACGACGCCGAGAACATCCTCTACCTCACCTCCAACGCCCGCTTCGACTACCTCCTCAATCTTCCCGAGGCCGCGAATATCGGCGCCAAGGTCAACGAGGCGATGCGCGACATCGAGAAGCACAACACGAAACTCGGCGGTGTTCTCCCCAAGACCTACAACCTCTTCACCTCGACACTCCTCAAGGAGCTGCTGAAGAAGATCTCCGAGATCCCCGCCACCCTCGACTACGACGCCTTCGGCCGCATCTACGAATACTTCCTCGGCGAGTTCGCCATGACCGAGGGCCAGGGCGGCGGAGAGTTCTACACGCCCTCGTCC
>JAYUUU010000379.1:0-7742 GCA_043754395.1 Vicinamibacteria bacterium | reverse complement strand
GCGAGGGGACCAGAACGGCGGCGTAGCCAAGTGGTTAAGGCGGAGGTCTGCAAAACCTCTATTCACCGGTTCGACTCCGGTCGCCGCCTCCAGTGTTCCCTAGCTGGAGGGCGGTGAACGGCCCCGCCCCCCAGACCCCCGTCGCTTCGGCCCAAATGACAAACGAGCGCAAGCGACTTTGCTCTGGATTGGGTCCGCGCAGCGGAGCCAAACAGGAATCCATAGATGTGCTGGAACCTGGGCCCTGGCTGGATACGCTGCACGCGGGACTGGAACAAATAAATTCGGCGTGGACATCAACATAATAAACTTATTATTTATAGGTACTTGAGGTTAATCGATGCGTGGTCGATTGGCCGATCTGTACGTTGACGCGGATGGCCTCTAGAAGCTAAATTGAGGCCGTCTGGCACCCAAAAAAGCGCGGGAGTAGCTCAGTGGTAGAGTGCCACCTTGCCAAGGTGGACGTCGCGGGTTCGAATCCCGTCTCCCGCTCCAAATTCGGTCCCTGGCCCCCTCCTCACCGGCCCTTAAGGCCGCTTCTTCTTCTACAACCCGAGATCGAAACCGGCGCAAACGGTGTCTACCGAGCGTCGAATGCGCCCCTGTGGTGCCGGACTTGTTCGTTTGGAGCGGTTCCGTCGATGGTGATGACGTCGAACCGCGTCGGCGCCTCGCTCAAGCCGTGTTTCGCGGCGTAGATCCGCGCGGCGCCCACCACCTTCCGCATCTTGGATGGGCTCACGAACTCGGCGGCTGAGCCATGGCTCGAGTCTTCGCGCCGCTTGACCTCGATATAGACGATCGTCTTGGCCTCGCGGGCGATGATGTCGACTTCGCCAAATCGGGTTTTGAAGTTGCGGTCGAGGATCACAAAGCCCTGGCTTGTCAGGAGTCGTGCCGCCGTCTCCTCGCCCCGCGACCCGCTCTCCAAAGCAGCTGAGCCGGGACCGCGTCTCAGGCGCGGACCCGTTTCCACCTCGTGCCCTTCGCGGTGTCCTCGATGACGACGCCCTTCTCCTGAAGGGCTTTCCGGGCGGCGTCCGCCGCCGCGAAGTCGCGACGCTTGCGCGCGTCCTGGCGTGCATCGAACAAGCCCTGTTCCTCGGCGGAGAGAGCGTCGCCCTGCGGCGGTTCGAAGCAGGCGAAGACCTCGTCCATCCGTTTCAAAACCGCGATCAGAGCCTGAGCCCCCGCGGCGTTCACGACGCCGCGATCGGCGAGGGTGTTGCCCTCGCTCACGAGGCCGTGCACCGCGGCGAGCGCTTCGGGCGCGTTGAGATCGTTCGCGAGAGCGGCTTCAAAGGCAGCGAGAGCCGCGGCCGACGACGCGCTCACGCTCTCGTGCGCGGGCGCGCCCGCTTCCACCTCGATCATGCGGTTCCAGAAAGTGTGGATGCGAAGAAGTGCTGTCTCCACCTGGGCGAGTCCATCCCAGGTGAAGTTGAACGCCTTGCGGTAATGCGACTGGGCAAGCATGTAGCGGATCTGGTCGGACCTGAAGCCCTTCGCGAGCAGATCGGGAATGTTGTAAACGTTCCCTTTGCTCTTCGACATCGTCTCGTTCTCGACGAGCAGATGGTCCACGTGCATCCAGTGCTTGGCGAAGAGTTTTCCGGTGCCGGCCTCGCTCTGGGCGATCTCGTTCTCGTGATGCGGGAAGATGAGGTCGATGCCGCCGCAGTGGATGTCGAAGGTCTCGCCGAGATACTTCATGCTCATGGCCGAGCACTCAATGTGCCAGCCGGGCCGCCCTCGCCCAAACGAGGCATCCCACTGCGCCCACGCGGGCTCGTCGCCCTTCAGTTTCCAAAGGACGAAATCCCGTGCGTCCTCCTTTTCGTACTTGTCGGTGTCGACGCGAACGCCGGTCTTGATCCCCGACACATCGAGGCGAGAGAGTCCGCCGTAGGAAGGAAACGACGCGATCCGGAAGTAGACGCTCCCATCGACGGTATAGGTATGACCGCGCGCCATGAGCCGCTCGATGAGAGTCACCATCTCGGGAACATGCTCAGTCGCCTTCGGCATCACCTCCGGGACCTCCATCCGCAGGGTCGCGAGATCCTCGAGGTAAGCCTTTGTGGGCGCCTCGGTGAACTCCTTGATGTCGGTTCCCTTCGCGGAGGCGAGTTGGATGATGCGGTCATCCACGTCGGTGATGTTCATGACCTCGAGGACGGAAACGCCGAGGAACTTGAGGGTGCGCCGCAAAACGTCCGTGGCCACGAACGTCCGGAAATTGCCGATATGGGCCCGCGAATAGACGGTCGGGCCACACACGTACATCTTGATAGGCTGTCCAGGGGCCGTGACGATCTCCTCGATCTTTCCGCTCAGTGTGTTGTACAGCTTCAATCGGGTCGTCATAGGGCTTTCAAGATGACCGCCGTCCGGTCGTCGCTGAAGGCGCGACCACTGGCGAATTCGAAAAGGGACTGCTCGAGCAGGCCCAAAATCTCCGGAGCGGGCTTGCCTCTGAGCGCGCGCACGCAGGCCACCACACCCTCGGGCCCGAACTCGTCGTCGCCGGTCGACTGCGCTTCGCTCACGCCATCGGAGTAGATAGCGAGCACGTCGCCGGGCTGCATCGTGACCTCGCCCTGCTCGAATGTGGTCCCCGGCAGGAGGCCCAGCACCGAACCGCCGATGGGGAGCTCGATCGTCTGGTCACCGCGGATGAGGGCAGGGGGAAGGTGGCCCGCGTTCACGTAGACGAGCTGATGCGTGCGAGGTTCGAGCTCCGCATAGAAGCAGGTCGCGTAACGGTGGGACTTGTTCGCGTTGCGGATCAGTTCGGAGATGCGCGCGAGCAGATCCACGGGAGGAAGTCCCCCCGCGAGCGACCTGAAGGCCGCGTGAGCGAAGGCCATGATGAGGCTCGCAGGCGTGCCTTTGCCCGACACATCCGCGAGGATGATGGCGAAGCGGCCGAAGGCCAGGGGGATGACATCGAAGAGATCACCACCGACGCTGAAGCACGCCTCACTCGATGCCGCGACGTCGAAGCCTGGAATCTTCGGGAGCACCGCGGGCAGCAGACTCTTCTGAATCTCCCTTGCGACCTGAAGCTCCGAGTCGGCGCGGGCCTTCTCGATCCGCATCTCCTGGGCGCGGGCCCCGGTCAGGGCGGCAAGCGCCTGGCGACCCACCGCGTGAATCAGATTCTTCTCGCTCTCTCCAAACTCTCCGCCGGCAAGGCGAGGCGAGAAGAGGATGGCGCCTTTCTCCTCCCCGGAACTGAACCGGAAGATGAAGTCGAGGCGAAGGACCTTGAGCGCTGCGTCGGGCTCCTCCGTGGAGTTGCCTTCGCCCTCGACCGAGGTCCAGGGCACGCCTTCGAGCGACGTGACGTTCTTGACGCCGCGCGAGGCGAGGACTCGAACCTTCCCTTCGGGCGTCGTTGTAAGGAAGGCCGCGCGCAGAATGGTGAGGTGCCCCATCAGCGACGCGAGGGCGATCGAGGCGACGCGTGCCGGGTCGAAGTTTGTCGAGAACTCCCGGCCCAGATCGACGAGGGTGCGAAGCTGGAACTCGGCGCCCGCGAGCTTCTCCTTATCGGTCAGGGGATTCGCGGGCAGGCGCTTCACCAGCCGGCAGACATTCTTTTCTCCCTCACGGCCGCGGACCACCGAATCGGCGATCCGCTGGATCAGGGTGAGGCCGAGGCCGCCGCGCGCGCCCTTCCTGGCAAGGTCCTTGACATCGGCGACGGGAGGCTGGCCGCCCGGATCAAACGCCTGGCCTTCGTCCGAGATCTCCGCGCAGAGATAGTCGCCCTCAAGCGCCAGGGTGATGTCCACTTCCCCATCCGCCCGGCCCGCATAAGCGTGTTCGATCGAGTTGGCCGCGCATTCCTCCACGGCAAGCGCCCACTGCTCGCTCTCGACGGCTCCGAAGCGGTTCTTCTGTGCTATTTCGCGGGCCCTCTCGTGGACCACCGCGAGGTACTTCGAATCGCTCGGAACCGCGAGCCGAAGCAGAACCGACGCGTCAGGCTTCACGCCTTGCCCAGGAAACTCGAGATGGCTTCCTCTTCGGTCTTGAAGATCTTGAAGAGGTGCGGTAAGCCGACCATTTCGAAGATGGCCGCGACCGACTCGGATAACTCGCAGATGCGCAGATCGCCGCCGTTCTCGCGGATTTCCTCGATCGTGCCGACGAGGGCCCCAAGCCCCGCGCTCGCGACATACGCGAGCGACCGCGCGTTGATCACGACCTCGTAGCGGCCGCGGTCGAGTACGGAACGAAGGGCGGTGTCGAAGGTTTCGACGGTGTGGGCGTTGATGAATCCGATGGGGATCAAAACGGCGATCTTGTCGCCGTCCCTGGTTTCAACGGTGAGTTCCTGTTTCAATGGATGTTGTCTTCCTCGGGACGTTTCGAGCCTTTATGGCTAAGGCTATCCCGATTAGGCCAACGCTCGCGAGTCAGGCTCGGAGCATGAAAGGGCGTGCTGGACATCGATGGCGAGCTGCGCCTTCAAGGCGTCGAGCGAGTCGAACCGTTTCTCGTCGCGCAGGCGGGCCAGAAAGACAAGGCGGACGGTCCGGCCATACAGATCACCCGCAAAGCCCGGGAAGTGCGCCTCGAGCCTCGGCTCCTCCCCGCCGAAGGTTGGTCGAACCCCGAGGTTGACCGCGGCCCGTCTTGAGTCCGCTTCTCCCTCGATGAAACCGTGGGCCGCGTAGACCCCCCGCAAGAGAGCGGACACGCCATCGAGGTCGATGTTTGCGGTTGGAAAACCGATCGAGCGACCCCGATGGTCGCCATGAACGACCAGACCCTCGATCTCGTAGGGGCGGCCCAAAAACCCGCGGACCCGCGCGAGGTCGCCTTGATTCAGGGCCTGCCGAATACGAGAGGAACTGATTCTTTCCCCAGCGTCCTCGATCGTCCTTACCTCGATGGTCTCGAATCGGCCGCGCCCCAAGGAGCGCAGGGCGGCCACATCGCCCGCGCGCGAAGCGCCAAAACGAAAGCCGTGGCCCACCACGACGCATTGAGCCTGGACTCCCTCAACGAGGGCTTCATCCACGAACTCAGCCGGAGATAGCCGGGCTACGGCGGCGTCGAAACGCAGGTTAACGAGTTCCTCAACGCCGAGATCGCCGAGGCTCCTCTTCTGGGACGCGCGGGTCTGGATGCGCGGGGGGGCGCCGCGCAACGAGACCACCGCACCTGGATGGGGGTCGAACGACAAGGCCGAGGGGGCGATGCCAAGCGAACGCCCGGCATCCACACAGGCCCTCAGGATCGCCTGGTGCCCAAGATGCACGCCGTCGAAGTTCCCTATGGCGACCGCCCGACGACCGATTCGGTCTCGGTTCGCGAGCAGCGATTCGACGCGAAACTCCAACCTGCTAAAGGGACTTATCTCTTGGCCGGAACGGGCGTGGGCGTGGGGGGGGGTGGGGGCGGGGCTTGAACCGAGTACGCCCGATCGATGTGCAGCGGTCCCTCGGGCCCTGCGGCTTGAACCCGGAATCCGTGAGGAGTGGCCTCCAGGGTGAGCCCCAAAACCGAGTCTTTCGGGGCGATTCCCTCGGAGACGAGCTCGTCGAGATTCGCGGGGAGGCGGCCATACGCGAGGCGGAAGCCGCGGACACGCGCCTCCGCAGTCTCGAGTCTTTCGCGAAGACGGGTCTCAAGGGCGGTGTTAACCGCCGGCTGCACGAGGGGCGGCAAACCGAAGACACCGAAAGGAGCGGTCAGGTTGCGGAACGCGCCGAAGAGTGCCGCGAGGACGGCGATCCCCATCAACGCGAGGCCCACGGCGCCAACGCCCTTCCTCGACTTCGCGAGGGCCACCGACCCCTTGAGATCGGTGAGGGCCACCACGTCGCGGTCCATAAGATCGAGCAGCGCGCGGCAAACCGCGAAGTCGTGGAGGGGCGTCGATTCGACGATCTGCTGACAGGACTTCTTGCCGTCCACTGCGTTAAAGACCAGAAGCTCGTCGCCGGAGAGAGAGAGTTTGGCGCTCGCCTTCTCGCCCATGCTCGCGAGGAGGCCGTCGAGCTCGTCACCGCCCTCGCCGCCCTTCGCCATGACCTGAGAGGGGTCGACCACCTTCTTGAAGACCGCGGCCATGGTCGGGATCTTGCGTTCGATGATGGGCCATTCGTCCACCATCCGAATGCCTTCCATCAGAATGAAGTCGGCGCCCAGGGAAACCGCACCCGTCCTTTCGTAGTCGACGGTCGCCTGGGTCTCGAAGTTGTAGTCGCCTTCGCGCCAGCGGAACAGGCGGAAGACGACCTGGAAGAGCTGGGCCTCCACCGCCTTGCGCAGCGTCTCTTCGGACACGATCTGCTCGGAGATGAGAACGTGACCGAGCCGCTGCATGGTCTGCTTCTGGACGGAGAGTGCCTGGTTCAGCTGCTCCTGAGTAATGGAGCCCTGGGTGACGAGGGCATTGCCGATACGGTCCGAGGGCCTCACCATCGAGGAGTCCGCCGCGACGATATTGCCATTCTCGAAAATGATGTTGACGCTCTCTCCCTGGTTCGTCAGGTGGAGCGTTCCCGTCTTCCGCTGGAGACCGATCAGCTGGACGATGTCGGGTAGACCGAAGTCCTTGAGCGTTCCGGCTAGCGCCATGGGTCCTAGACCTCACCCTCGCGAACACGGCGCTGCGCGACAACCACCGGAGCCTTGGGGGTGACGACTTGTGCGCCAACGTAGGTCAGAACCGCGATAGCCGCGAGCACATTCTTCATGATTGGAGCGATCGGCCCCGAGGCGATGAGGTGCGGCGCCAGGGAGCTCAGGCTCAGGTAGGCACCGACGGCGAGGGCCCAGACGAACAGGACGGCGATGCCGAACATGAAGTGACCCACCGCGAGATGTCCGGAGCCTGGCGCGAGAAGAGAGGCGACGCGGTGCTGGATGGTCTTCATCGTCACGAAGCGCGAGATCTCGGCCGACTTCGCCGCGCGGGCGGCCGGTGGGATGCCGCGCTTCACCACGAAGAGATGATGGCACTGGGAGCAGACATCTTGCGAGGTCGAGCGGGTCTGGCACATCCAGCAAAAGGTGGTGCCGCACTTCGGGCACTGCTTGGAGAAACTTCGAGCGCCCCGCAGTTTCATGATCGCCGGGATGAGCAGGAGACACGCGACCGCGATGGCGGTAAGACGCGTCAGGGAATTGTCCGTGGTGAAGGCGAACTGCGGTATCGAGGCGCCGATCACCTTCGAGGCGCTGGGCACGATATCGGGCGGGGCCTGAAGTGTGGAGCCGTCGCGATCGAACGAGAAGAGCCGGTCGTAGCGCGCGAGGAGAGGCGCGTCGAGGCGGTCGCCCTTGGCTCGTGACTCTTTGCTCTGGTCGAAGGAGAGCGTGTTCACCTGAACCAGGGACAGGTTGTAGAACGCGGTGGCGCGGTCCTGAGCGCTCAATGTCGCCTCGGTGGCCTGAGTGAATCCGGGAAGTGCATTCCCGAAGTCGCCCCGGTTGAGGGCCAATGCGGCGGCGTTGTGGGCAAAACGTGGATCGGCGTTGGCGCGTGCTTGAAGGACGGCTCCTGCTTCGTCAAACCGGCCCGCGCGGCGTGAGAGGCTCGCCGAGAGCAACGACCAGTCGAGGTCCGAAGGGTCGGCGGCGAGGCGTTCCTTCACGAGTTCCTCGGCCTCGGCCGAGGAACCGCCGTTGGCGACAAGATGGAGCGATCGCGCGGACGTGGCCGCTTCGACTTCCCGCTGATGGGTGATGACCGGCAGAGCCAGGCTCGAAAGCGC
>JAYUUU010000378.1:0-4296 GCA_043754395.1 Vicinamibacteria bacterium | reverse complement strand
CCGATGCTGCGAGCCTCGAGGCCCCCGAAGGTGTCGGAGTCGATCTTCACCTCCTGGGCCGAACCGAGTGCGGCCAGACACAACGACAGGGCCGCAAATTGGGCCCGAGGGTTGGATTTCATGGAACGTCTCCTTGGTGCGAATCAGAATCTTGCATGGAGCGGAAAAACAAAACGGCCCTCTAGAGGGCCGTTTGGGACGTCTTGCGGACTGGAATCAACGGGCCGCTTACTTGACGGGTGTGGCGGCTGGAGCTTCTTTCTTCGCCGGCATGACGAAACGGGTTTCGTCGAGCTTCGGGTTGATCTCGACCTTGGTGATCGTGATCATCTGGCGGCCCGGAGCGCCTTTCTGGCCACTGTCGATCGAGTGCGCGAGGATGAGGCCGTCCACTTCCTTGTAATCGCCCAGGTTGGTGTCGCCCTCCACCTCGGCGCCGCGCCGCGTGCTCTTCGACTCGAGCTTGATTTCAAGATTGCTGTCGGTGTCGATGTACACGGTGCGGACGTCGCCGCCCTTGAGCGTGACCTTGAGCTTGTAAGCGTCGGTGCCTTCGACCTTCTCCTTGCCGAGATACTCGACGGTGTGGCCCTTCGTCTTGTAGTCGACGAGAAAACCGTCCATGTCGGCCTGCTCGAGCGCGTCCTTCATCTCCTCGGGAGAGAGGGCCTCGGCATTCGGATTTCCCTGGATGGGCATCAGCTTCCACCCGGTGGCGCCGTTTAGAACCATCGGGGTAAGGACCATGCCCTGAAACGTGATGTCCATGCGCACCTTGTCGCCCCGCATCTGCTCGATCACCGCAGGCGCTTCCATGCCGGGGCCGATCGTGATCTTGCCGGTGATCCGCATCGACTTGACCGCGCGGATTTTCGCGAGGCCTCCTTTGGCTTCGTAGTTCTTGGCGAGGATCTCGTCGATGGTCTGGGCGGGGGCCAGGGTCGAGAGGGCGAGGACGGAAACGGTAAACAGGAATCTCATCGGGGTTCTTTCTTCATTGAGGTCGTGACAAAGCGCGGGTCTTGGACGGAAGTCTACGACTATGGGCGGTGTTCGAGGGTACTACGCATCCCTTCAAGTGGTTGTTCCCGAGCCCTTGGCTAAGCTTCGGGCGTGAAGCTCCTCGGCATCGCGTTTCGCAACCTCCTGCGGGCGCGCAGGCGGAACGCCCTCGCGGGGGGAACCATGGCTCTCGGCACCGCGGCATTGATCCTCGGGAGCGGCCTTTCGGACGGCATCGCCCGACAACTCACCGACAATCTGGTCGCGGTGCAGACCGGCGAGATCATGATCGTGAGACGCGAGGAGGGCTTCGTGCCGCAGAACTCGCCCTTCGACGCTTACTCGAACGAGAAGATCGAAAACGGCGACGCGGTGATCCGGGACATCGAAAGCGCGGCGTCGCGGCTTGGAATCACCGCGGTCGCTCCCTACCTGCACGCTCGCGGAACCGCGATCGCATCGAACCGTTCAACGCCTGCGGTCATACTCGGGATCGTTCCCTCGAAAGAGCCGGAACTCTTCAAGGCGTTGCCTCCGCGCCGTGGAGCCATCCTGAGCGGCCAGCCTGAGGAAGTGTACGTGGGCGAGCCGGTCGCGAAGATACTGAGGCTGAGTGTCGGCGATTCGGTATCCCTTCTCATCCAGACCTCGGAAGGCGCTATGAACTCGCTCGACGCGGTGGTGTGCGGCATCTTTCAGAAAGGCGCGCCCTGGTACGACAACACGTTCTTCGTTCCGCTCGAAGCAGCTCGAAAGCTCCAGGACGCGGCGGAAGGCGTCACCAACATCAAGCTCCGGGCCACCGGATCGGCCCGGGTTCTGGCGAATACCCGCGCCGACCTCGGCGGGATCGTCTCGCGGGTCTCCCCGGGAACTGCGGTCGAAAGTGCCGAGCAGGCGGGCCGTTTCTCTTTCTCGATCATTCAGGCGAACGAGGCCAGCCTCACGATTCTCTCCCTCTTCCTTTTCGCGGCGGCCGCGGTGGGCATCGTGAACGCGATGCTGATGAGCGTCCACGAACGCACGCGAGAGATCGGAACGATCAGGGCCATGGGAATGCGGCGCCAAGGTGTGGTGAGGTTGTTCCTGCTCGAAGGACTGGCCCTCGGCGTGGTGGCGGCGGTACTCGGCGTCCTCGCCGGAGGCGCCATGGTTCTCTATTGGGGAAGCACCGGGATCTTCATGAACACCGTGACCCTGGCCTGGCTCGCGGGGGGTGACCACCTCTATCCCCGTCTCGAGGTTCTAAGTGTTCTGCGCGCCGCTCTTGCGATCGTATTGATGTCGACATTCGCCGCGATCTACCCCGCATACTCGGCAAGCCGCCTCGAGCCGCGCGAGGCCCTCCACAGAATTTAGCGCGTCGGCGCCCCCGGGTAAGATAGATCTTTCACAAAGGAGTTCACTCATGAAGAGCCCGCGCAGTCTGTCCCTTCTCGTCGGTTTCGCGTTCCTCGTTTCGGCCTGCGCCTCGATCAAACCCCCGTCGGTGCGAGTGTCGGGAATTCATCTCGACGGCGTCTCTCTCACCGGCGCGCGCGTGGATGTGGGCCTCAACATCAGAAACGTGAATCCGGAGGACCTTCAGATCGAACGTTTCGATTACGAGGTCAAGCTGAACGGCAAGATCCTCGGCCGCGGCTACCAGGCCGACCCGCTGATGCTTCAGGGCTTCAAGGAAGACCGCGTGGTGTCGAGGCTCGACGTCAATTTCCTGAGGGTGCCGGGTGCGGTCAAGAGCATCCTGGATCGCGACAAGGTGGACGCCGAGGTGAAAGGCACCTTCTATGTCCGCCAGGGGTCGAGGCTCCGCAAAATCAAATTCGGAAGCCGCGGAAACGTCGATCTGGACCGGGGAGCCTCGCCAAATCGTAGAGACTGAAGGCCGCTTCAAGCGCCTTTCACGCATCGTTTGACGATCGGTAAGACCCCCACTAGACTGCCTTCCAATCTCCCCGTAATGTTGGAATTTCTAGTTGATGATTGTTCTCGGATGGGCCAGCTCTAGGTCGCCTCGGGCTTCATGAAGGTCAAGGTACTCGGCTGTTACGGCGGAATCGCTCCAGGACAGGGCATGACGTCGTTTCTGGTGAACGACACCGTGGCACTCGATGCCGGCGGTCTGTCTTTCGCGCTGTCCGTCGACAAGCAGGCGATGGTGAAGGACGTTTTCATCTCCCACGCCCACCTCGATCACACCTGCTGTCTCCCCTTCATGATCGACAACAGTTTTGCCTCCCCCGGCTTTTCGCTGCGCATCTACGGCATCCACGAAGTGGTCACGGCGCTCTCGCGCCACCTGTTCAACGGCTCGCTTTGGCCTGATTTCACGTCGATTCCCGACGATCTGACCCCGGTCCTGAAGCTCGTCACGCTTGAACCCGAAAAGCCCGTGAAAGTGGGAAATCTCAAGGTTCGAGCCATCCCGGTGTCGCACTCGGTCCCAACCACCGGCTTCATCGTGGACGACGGCTCCGGCTCTCTTGCGTTCTCGAGCGATACCGGGCCTACTTCGCATTTCTGGGATGTGGTGAACGCCACGAAAAACCTCAAGGCGGTGATCACCGAGGCGTCTTTCCCAAACTCTGAAGAAGACCTGGCTCGCATTTCCGGACATCTGACCCCGGCCCTGCTCGGCCAGGAGCTTCAAAAACTGAAGCGCGATGTGCCGGTCTACATCTACGGAGCCAAGCCGCGTTTCGTGACCCGGATCAAGAAGGAAATCGCGGCATTGAAGCGCAAGAACGTGACGATGTTCGTTCAGGGCCGTACCTACACGGTCTAGAGCCTGGCCCTCCAAGGGTCCCTGCGCCAAGTTCGTCGGCGAGGGGTGAGAAGCGAGGCAAAACCCCCTTTTGAGGCCTTCTTCGTGCCCCTTTAGGCATTGTCGGGGTCACCATTTCCATTGTGCTAGAGTCGTCGGCTGGCACAACCTATTGGGGTAATTTCGCGTTCATGATGCGCCTGGATCAAGTTGAAATCGTTGGCTTTAAGTCGTTCTGCGACCGGCAGGAGCTGACTTTCAAGGGGGGGGTCACGGGCATCGTCGGGCCGAACGGCTGCGGCAAGAGCAACATCTCGGATGCCATCTCGTGGGTTCTCGGTGAGCAGAGCGCCAAAAGCCTCCGTGGCGGGGCCATGTCGGACGTCATTTTCGCCGGGACCACCGCGCGTCAGCCGGTCGGGATGGCCGAAGTCAACCTCAAACTGACCGGTCTCAACGGCCGAAGCACCGACGGCCGCGATGAGTGCACGATCTCGCGACGGCTCTACCGGAATGGTGAGAGCGAGTAT
>JAYUUU010000377.1:0-4694 GCA_043754395.1 Vicinamibacteria bacterium | reverse complement strand
TTCATCGATCTCAACAACCTGGGGCTCCGAAGGTTCACGCGCGATGAACGGTCCCGCCTCGGCGTGCATACCTGCCCCGGAGGAGACCAAGACTCCACGCACAGCGCGGACGTCGACTACGCCGGTCTGCTGCCGGGCCTCTTTCAGCTCGACGCGGGCAACTTCTACATCGCACTCGCGGGAGAGAAGGATCGCAGGCGGATCCTTCGCATCATCTCGGAACAGCTAAGGCCGGAACAGCGCGTCTTCGTGGGCGTCATCTCGCCCATCGACCCAAGAGTCGAGACCGCCGAGGAGGTGCGCGACCGGGTTCTCGAGGCGGCCGAATTCATCCCGCTCGAACAACTCGGAACGACGGATGACTGCGGCTTCTCTCCATTCAGCGACGATCAGTCCACCACCCGCGACACTGCGTTTGAGAAGATCCGCGCGCGCGTTCGCGGCACCGAACTCGCAGCCCTCGCGATTCAGGGGAAGTAAGTTGGTCGCGGACGACGACGAGACTCGGGCCCTCCGAGAGTCGGCGCTCAAGAACATCGACGGGATCCTCGCGGCGCGCCGGAAGGCGGAGCGCGATCTCCTCGCCGCGAAGGACGAAGTCGAGCTGCGGACGATCGAGTTGCGGGAGCAGCGGGAATGGTTCGCCGTCACGCTATCGAGCATCGGCGATGGCGTGATCGCAACCGATAGGGCAGGCCGGGTGACCTTCATGAACCCAGTGGCCGAGAGGATGACGGGCTGGCCGGCTCCCGAGGGCGTCGGGCAGCCGCTCGAGACGGTCTTCTGCATCGTGAATGAAGTCACCGAAACGACGGCTGAAAACCCCGTTGCCCAGGTCTTCCGCACCGGACAGGTCGTGGGCCTCGCCAACCACACGACGCTCGTCGGGCGTGACGGCACGCGGACCCCCGTCGAAGACAGCGCCGCCCCTATCCAGAATGCGAAGGGCGAAGTCACGGGCGCGGTGATGGTCTTTCACGATGTGACCCGGCGTCGTCGCGCGGAAACCGCTCTGCGCGAGAGCGAAGAACGTCTGCGGGCGGTGTTCGATCAGGTTCCGGTCGGCATCGCCGTCATCGGCCTCGACACCCGCATCGAGCAGGCGAATCGTCGCTTCGTCGAGATCCTGGGCTATTCGCTCGAAGAACTTCGGCAAATGAATTTCACGAACTTCACCCATCCAGACGATCTCGCCATCACGCGCGAGCACGTGGAGCGGCTCAGGGACGGCCACGGAAAGGGCTACACCCTGGAGAAGCGCTACATCCGGAAGGATGGCGCCCTCGTCTGGAGCCGGACCGCCGTGGAGATTCTCCGCGACACGCAAGGGCAGCCCCACCAGTACGTGGGAATCATCGAAGACATCACGGAGCGCAAACGCGCCGAGGACGAACTCGTCACCGGCTCCAAGCGCCTGCGCCTGGCCCTCGAGGCCGGGAAGCTGAGTGACTGGAGCTGGGACACCAGCACCGACATCGTCACGATGGCGCCGCACATGAAAGCGCTTTACGAACTGCCGCCGGAGCAGGTGGTGAAGGCTGAGGATCTCCGGCCTCTTCTCGAGATCGAGGACGCGGAGGAAACGCGTGGTGAGACGAGCCGGGCGGTGGCCGAGCGCCGGCCGTTCAGCCTCGAGTACCGGATCAATCCACCATCCGGAAAGAAAATATGGGTCGCCGCGCGCGGGCAGGCCGAGTACGACGCGAACGGTGCGGTGACCGGGATGGTCGGCGTGCTGCAGAACATCACAGAGGAGAAGGAGGCGGACCTGGCACTGCGTCGTTACGCAGCGCTCGTCGAATCGTCGGCTGACGCGATCATCTCCAAGACGCTTTCCGGAGTGATCACCACCTGGAACCGAGGCGCTGAAGGCATGTTCGGATTCACGGCGGCCGAGGCGATTGGCAGCTCCATCATGATCCTGATTCCGGACACCCTGGCGGGCGAGGAGGCGACGATCCTGGCCCGGCTGAACCGCGGGGAGAGGATCGAACACTACGAGACTCTTCGCCGCCGTAAGGACGGCACGTTCCTGAACGTCTCGCTGAGCGTCTCGCCCATTCGCGGCCCGAACGGGAAGATCATCGGAGCCTCGAAGATCGCCCGCGACATCACGCGCCAGAAGGAAGTGGAACGGGCCCTGCGCGAGACCGACCAGCGCAAGGACGAATTCCTGGCGACCCTCGCCCACGAACTCCGAAACCCGCTCGCTCCCATCCGTCAGGCCGCGATGGTTTCGCAATCGAAAAACGCCACCGAGGCGCAGAAGCGATGGAGTCATGGCGTCATCAGCCGCCAGGTCCAGCACATGGCGCTTTTGCTCGACGATCTGCTCGACATCTCACGGATCACGCGGGGCACGCTCGAACTGCGGACGGAGATGACGGAGCTGTCCGCGGTGGTGGATGCCGCGGTCGAGACGGCGCACCCCGCGATCGACGCGCGCCGCCATACCTTCACTCTCGAACTTCCTCAAAAATCGGTTCACTTCGTCGCCGACCCCCTGCGCCTTTCGCAGGTGCTCGCGAATCTGCTCACGAACGCGGCGAAATACACGGACCCCGAGGGTTCCATCTGTCTGCGAGCGAGTCTTGGGGACGACTTCATCACGATCAGCGTCGTCGACACTGGCGTCGGTATTCCAAGGGACGCGCTCGAGAACGTGTTCGCGATGTTCTCTCAGGTGAAGGCGACATACGACCGATCCGAAGGCGGTCTCGGGATCGGGCTGTCCCTCTCGCGCGGACTTGTGCAGTTGCATGGCGGCACCATTGAGGCGAAGAGCGCCGGACCGGGCAAGGGCAGCGAGTTCATCGTGCGGCTGCCGCGAAAGGTCCGCGCCCAAGAACCGGTGAAGCAGATTACGGGCGGGACAGCCAAAAAGGCGCCGAGCCGCCGCGTGCTCGTGGCGGACGACAATCGTGACGCCGCCGAGACTCTCGCGATGCTGCTTTCCATGGAAGGACACAACGTCGAGATGGTTCACGACGGTCACGCGGCCCTCGAGGCGACCGAATCGTTCCAGCCCGAGATCGCTCTTCTCGATATAGGAATGCCCGGGCTCAACGGGTACGAGCTGGCGAAACGCATCCGCCAGGGGTCCCTCGGGAGGGCGGTGACGCTGATCGCCGTGACCGGATGGGGGCAGGACAACGACAAGGCCCAGGCTCTCGCCGCGGGTTTCAACCACCACTTCACGAAACCGGTGGAACCGGAACGGCTCATTGAACTCCTTCGTTCCGAGATGAAAAGCTGACTCGAGTTCAGGCCAGGACCTTCGATTCCACCAGAACCTCCGCCGAGATCGCGGTTTCGAGATCGGTCGCGATGCCCCGCCCGCGGCCGCCCTCTTTGGCCTTGTAGAGGCCCTGGTCGGCCGCGAGGAGCGCGCCTTTTGTCGAGTGGAGGAAGGAAGGGACAAGGGTGACCGCTCCAATGCTCAAACTCACCGAGCCCGGTCCACCCAGTCCCGCGAGATTGATCGCCGCTACCGTCTTCAGAGTGCGCAGCACGAACCCTTGAGCACCGATCCAGTCGACTTCCGGAAGGATCACCGCGAACTCATCTCCGCCGTATCGGGCCACCAGCTCGCCGGGCCGCCGCCACGATTCACTGAGTGCCAGCGCCACCGCCTTGAGGCAGGCATCGCCGCCCGCGTGTCCCTGAAGGTCGTTGAACACCTTGAAGTGGTCGATGTCGGCGATGGCGATGGTTAGCCGAGTGGAAGACCGGCCGAGGCGGCGCCACTCCTCTTTCAGCACCTCCTCGAATCGCCTTCGATTGGCGATTCCGGTGACCGTATCCAGGGTGGCGTTGCGTTCGAGCTGGTCGCGGGCCGCCTTGAGTTCGAGGTGCGTCTTTACGCGAGCGCGGAGGACCGGGATGCTGATTGGTTTGGTAACGTAGTCGACCGCTCCCGCTTCAAATCCCCGGGTCTGGTTCTCGGAGCGGTCGAGCCCGCTCACGAAGATGACGGGTATCCGCCTTGTCGCCTCGTCAGACCGCAGACGCCGGCAAACCTCGAGACCATCCATGCCCGGCATGCCTACGTCGAGGAGAACCAGATCCGAGTGGGGAGCGAGTGCCAGGGCCTCGGCGCCCGAGCTCGCGGCCAGCACCTCATGCGTGCCCCGGAGGGCCAGCGCCAACATCTCAACACCGTCGGGGTCATCGTCCACGACGAGGATTCGCGTTCGGTTCGGGGGCACGTTCGGTTCCATAGCGCATCTGGAACGATAGAAGAGAGGCCCTGTCCGAGTATGTGACTCAGATCCCAGTTCTCAGCGACTTGCGCAAGTGCTCAGCGATCTCTGAGACGAACCGGTGCACGGAGCTTTCCGCGATCCGGTGACCCACCAGCGAGTTCATAGCGCTGCCGAGACTTCCGAGCGGCGGCTCGTAAAGACCTGAAAAGTCGAGTTGCGTCTCCTTCCCGGTCAGCGGGTAGAGCGCCAGTTCGGCCTTCATGAAAGGAAAGAGGTGAGGCCGATTCGCCGCTTCCCATTCGAGGTGGATGGTGGTGGAGGGAGGGGAGCCCGCTGCGGCTATCTGATGCTCGGTCCCGGTCACGCGGATCGATATGTCGGCGGCCAGGCTGACGCCCGCGAGGTCGACGCGCAACTCGGAAGCGAGGGAGTTGGCTCGCGCCGCCGCGGTCTTCGTCGCCGCCTGGAACACCGCGAGCGGATCCGCGC
>JAYUUU010000376.1:0-4317 GCA_043754395.1 Vicinamibacteria bacterium | reverse complement strand
GAAGGACGAGCAGATCCAGTCCCTCGCCTACATCGACTCCCTCACCGGGCTGCCGAACCGGTTTCTGTTCGACGACCGCCTCGACACCGCTCTCGCCCTAGCCGAGCGCCACGGCACCGCACTCGCGGTGTTGTTCGTCGACCTCGACCGCTTCAAGCTCGTGAACGACACCCTCGGTCACAGCGTCGGCGACGGCGTGCTTCGAATGGTCTCCGCGCGGCTCGGCTCCTGCCTCCGTGACTCCGATACTCTGGCCCGGCGCGGCGGGGATGAATTCATCGCCATCCTGCCGGATACCGATCAGAAGGGCGCTGAAAACGTGGCCCAGAAACTCGTGGACGCCCTGCGCGTGCCCCTGGATGCCGCGGGGAGCGAGGTGCTCGTCACCGCGAGCGTCGGCATCGCGATGTTCCCGGACAACGGGACCGACCGCGAGACGCTCCTCAAGGCCGCCGACCTCGCGATGTACGGGGCGAAGGAAATGGGCCGCGACACTCACCAGGTCTTCTCCGCCGCCTTGAGGGAGGATGTCGAACGCCGGGTCTCGATGGAGCGCGGACTGCGCACCGCCATCGTCCGATCGAAGCTCGTCGTCTTCTACCAGCCCATCATGGACACCACGACGGGGCGGCCGGTGGCGGTCGAGGCCCTCGTCCGCTGGCCCAATGAGAAGGGCGGAGGCATGACGCAGCCCTCCGAGTTCATCCCCCTGGCCGAGCACACGGGACTCATCGTGCCGCTCGGCGAACTCGTCCTGCGCGAGGCCGTCCGGGGCATGAGGTCGCTTCCGAGGCGCACCTTCTCGCCTCTCAATCTCGCGATCAACGTTTCCGTGCGGCAGCTTTCGAACCTCTCATTTGCCGAGGATGTGCTCAAAACGCTCGACGCCGAGAATTTCCCCGCCTCGAGGGTGCACTTCGAGATCACGGAAACTGCGGCGCTGCACGAGGGGCAGCTCATCGGCGATCAGCTGCGGCGGCTCAAGAAGGCGGGCGCCTCCATAGCGATCGACGACTTCGGCGTGGGCTATTCGTCGTTGTCGCGCCTCCGCCAGATGCCTCTCGACATGCTGAAGATCGACGCCTCTTTCATCCGGGACATGATCGAAGACCCAGACGATGCGGCGATCGCGAACGCCGTCGTCTCCTTGAGCCGGGCCCTCAACATGAAAGTAGTAGCCGAAGGCGTCGAGCGGCTGGATCAGCAGAAAGCCCTCGAATCGTGGGGCTGCACCCTCATGCAGGGCTACTTGTATTCCCGCCCAATTCCAATCGACGAACTCACTACCTGGCTTCGCCAGTTCTAGCCAACCAAGGATTCCCCAAATGGGCTTCGCCACCGACTGCATTCACGCCGGCCAGCATCCCGATCCCACCACCGGTGCGGTGATCACGCCTCTTTATCTCACCTCGACCTACGTGCAGGAAGGCATCGACAAGCACAAGGGTTTCGAGTACGGGCGCACCCAGAACCCCACACGCTTCGCCCTGGAAGCGAACCTCGCGGCGCTCGAAGGCGGCTCGGGCGGGATCTGTTTCGCGTCGGGTCTTGCGACCACGAACGCGGTGATGTCGTTCGTGAAGCCGGACCAGCGCGTGGTCGTGAGCGACAACGTGTACGGAGGGACGCATCGCCTCTTCACCAAGCTCATCGCTCCTTACGGAGTGAAGTTCGACTTCCTCGACCTCTCGGACGCGGCGTCCTTTGAAAAGACCGCGGGCGATTTCGCGCTGCTGTGGCTCGAGACCCCCACGAACCCCATGATGAAGATCTGCGACATCAAGGCGCTGGCGGCGATCGCGCACAAAAAGGGCGCGCGTCTCGTCGTCGACAACACTTTCATGAGCCCCTTCTTCCAGCGGCCGCTCTCTTTAGGCGCCGATCTGGTCGTCCACTCGACCACCAAGTTCCTGAACGGCCACTCCGACAGCATCGGCGGCGTCGCGGTGTGCAAGAGCGAAGACGACGTGAAGTGGTTGAAGTATGTGCAGAACGCGCAGGGCGCCATCCTCTCGCCCCTCGACTCGTTCCTGGTCATGCGCGGGACGAAAACACTGGCCGTCCGCATGCCTCGGCATGAAGAGAACGCGCGCGTGGTGGCGAACTTCCTTCGAGGTGAGAAGAAGGTCAAGAAGGTCTTTTGGCCGGGCTTCGAGGATCACCCGGGGCACGCGATTCACAAGAGCCAGGCCTCGGGCTTTGGAGCCTTGATCTCATTCGAGCTTGGCTCTTTGGCCGCGGCGGCCCGCTTCGCACCGAAGCTCAGCCTCTGCTCGCTGGGCGAAAGCCTCGGCGGCGTGGAGACGCTTGTTTGTCACCCCGCGAAGATGACCCACGCGGGCTACACCCAGCCGGAGCGCGACGCCCTCGGCATCACCGACGGTCTCGTCCGCATTTCCGTCGGCATCGAAGACGCCAGCGACATCGTGAAGGATCTCGAAACCGCCCTCGCCGCGGTGTAGACCAGACCGGGCCTAGCGCGAACACTCCGTTCTCATCCGCGACCACGCGTCACTTCAATCAGTCCGATTGCCCGTCCGCCGTATCCGGATGCCCGATGCGGCGGAGATGCTCAGCGAATCGAGGGTCCTTGCGGAATCCGTCGAAAAGCGGCAGCCGCGGAGTGGCGAGCCAGGCGTTGCGGCTATCGACCGCTTCTTCAAGCAGCTCGAACGCCCGCTCCATCTCGCCCAGCGCCGCATGAACCATGGCCTTGAAGAGAGGCGCCACATACTCGGTCGCGGAGCGCAACTCCAATTCGGCCAGGCCGTCGCGAGCGCCCGCCGCATCCCCGGCCATGGCTTGCGCCCACGCGTGGTAGCCCAGGAAGAAGGCCGCGCGACCCGACACCTCGACTCCTCGAGAGAAGGCATCCAGGGCTTCGCGGTGACGCCCCAGACGCGAGTAGACGCCCCCCGCCAGATACAACCCGACGAGGTAGTTCGGTTCCATGTCCAGCACTCTTTGCCCGTTCTCGCACGCACGCTCGCGGAGCCCCCAGCCGTCGAGGATTCCGGCACTGATGCTCATGACGTAAATGTTCAGAGGGTCGAGTTCGGCGGCGCGCGCCACCGCGGCGACCGCCGCGTCCTTCCGGCCCGGCCACATGGACGCCCATCCAAGCCAGGCATGCGAGAGACCGCTCGATGGATCGAGCTCGATGCTGCGCTCGAAGCTCTTCGTCGCGGCCTTCAAATCCCAGTCGAAAAACATCTGGACGAACCCGAGCGCGCGATGGGTGTCCCCGAGTCGATTGTTGAGGGAGAGGGCCCGTTCAATCGCGGCGCTGGCCTTAGGCCGTAGTTCGACCTCACGTTCGTAGCCATAGATGGCTTGAACTGTGTAGAGATCGCTGAGCCCGACCCAGGGAAGCGGATAGTCGGGATCCATTTCCACTGCCTGCTCGAAATAGTGGAGGGCTTTCTGCAGGCCGCCACGATTCCGCGAGTACCAATGATGCCGGCCCCGGAGATAGAGGTGGTACGCCTCCTGATTTTCCGTGTGGCGGACCACCTTCGGGAGCGAGGCCGGATCGTCTTTAAGAGTAAGGCGCAGCCGTTCCGCGATAGCCCTCGCGATTTGGTCCTGGACATCGAACACGTCCTTCAAGTCTCGATCGTAGCGTTCGGACCAGAGCTGGTAGCCGTTCTCGACATCGGAGAGCCGGACCGTGATGCGAAGCTGGTCGCCCGACCGACGCACGCTGCCGTCAAGCACGGTGGTCACATGCAGCTTCTCGCCGATCGCGGCGAGGTCGTCACCCTTGCCGCGGAACGAAAAGGCCGAGGCGCGCGCGGCGACGCTCAGCCCCTTCAGTTGAGAGAGCGCGTTCAGGATCTCCTCGGCGATGCCGTCGCAGAACCAGTCCTGATCTTTCGCGGCGCTCATGTCGGTGAATGGCAGTACGGCGATGGAGGTGAAGCGGCCGGAAGCCGGCGTCTTCGTCGCCGCCGAGCCCGAGGCCGACACCGTCGAGGATCCGGAAAGCGGCTTCAAGAGGCCCACAGACACACTGGGCTCGCCCGCGATCAGGGCCTGGGCCCTGGCATAGCCATCCATCAGCTGATCGACGAGTTCTTCCTCCCATATCCAGAATCCCCACACCGCTCGCGCCTTTTCGGGGTCGAGACAGCCTGAATGGTTCTTTCGGATCCCATCGAACGCGGCGCGTGCGTCGCCGGCTCGCCCAAGTCGTCCGGCCGCGGCCGCGATAAACAGGGGCGTCTGCACGTAGAGCGGCATGTTCGATCGCTTCGCGTGGGTGAGCGCCTCCTCGTTTTCGCCCCTCCGATAGTGGTCGAGGACGACCCCGTAGTG
>JAYUUU010000375.1:0-4984 GCA_043754395.1 Vicinamibacteria bacterium | reverse complement strand
ACGCCGATCGAGGCGCAGCGAGAGAGATGAGATCAGAGCGGAGTCGATGGCATAAAGCTCGAGAGACTCCGCGCGATGGATGCGCTCTCCACTGAGCCGAAGGGCCAGGCGCTCCACGTCCTTGTGCGTGTAGACGGCAACCCGCGGTGACGCCTTCGAAGCCTTGTGGAGGCGAACGGCATCCGGACTGCCGATCTCGATCCACGAGCGTAGAGCGCCCGTGAGATCGCGTACGGTAAGCGCGGGCTCATCCGGATCCGAGAGGCCCCCGGTTGAGAACGCGATGCCTTCTTCGTACTCGATGGCATACGCAAGCACGCGCGTCAGCAGGTACTCCGCCGACTCCGAGGGGTGGCGGGCCACGCGAAGCGAGAGCGTCTCATAGACATTTCGATCGGCGTCGGCCAGGTCAATGTCGATGTTGTGAACGGTTGCTCCGGTGGCCAAGGGGGTCAGTAGACCACGAACGCCGGGCCTTTACGGCCCCAGAACCCTCAGAGCTGCTCCGGAAGCTCGCGCTGCGGCCTTCCGGTGAAATACCCTTGGAGCAGATCGCAGCCCTCGCGGCGCAGCCAATCCGCCTGATCCGCGGTCTCGACGCCCTCGGCCGTGATGGCGAGGCCAAGACTGCGGCAGAGGGCCACGGTCGCCCTCACGATCGCATCGTTGGGGCCCAGGTCGCCGAGGCCCGATACGAAGGACCCGTCGATCTTCAGCCCGTTGACCGGGAAGTTCCTCAAGGATGCGAGAGACGCGTGGCCTGTTCCGAAATCGTCCACGCACACGCCGACACCCGCGTCACGGAGCCGCCGCAGAATGCGCGCGGAGCCTTCGATATCCGCGACGACGGCCGTCTCGGTCAGCTCGAGCTGGAAGTGCTGCGGATCGAGGCCGGTCTCTTCGAGGGTTCGCTCGATGGTGGCGACAAGGTCGCGGCGATGGAACCGGAGCGCGGAGAGGTTGACGTTGAGAGTGAGCGACTCAAGGTGTCGCCGGTTCCAGGACGACACTTCTTCGCAGGCCTTTCGGAGGACCAGCGCATCGATCGGGACAATGAGCCCCGTCTCCTCGGCGAGCGGTATGAACGCACTCGCGTCGAGGAACCCGCGGCTTGGATGACGCCACCGGCACAAGGCCTCGACACTTTGAACCCTTCCCGAATCGGCGCGCACCAGCGGCTGGTAGTGGACTTCGAACTCCCCCTGGTCGACCGCGCGCCGCAGATCCGAGTCGGCGCCGAGCCGCTGCATCACGTCCGTGCGCATCGCGGGTTCGAAGACCTCGCAGCGTCTTCGCCCGTTCGCCTTCGCCCGGTACATCGCGGTGTCGGCATCGCGAAGAAGTTCCTCAGTGTCTCGATACTTCCCGTTGTTCATGGCGATGCCGATGCTGGCGCCGAGGAACACCTCACGGCCCGCAACCTCGAAGGGAACATCGAGACTGGCGCGACAGCGCTCGGCGACCTGCAGCGCGACCGACACATCGGTGAGGCCTTCGAGCAGGATGGCGAACTCGTCGCCCCCGAGGCGGGCCACGGTATCGCCGGGGCGAACCGCTTCGGAGAGCCGCTGCGCGGCGGAGAAAAGCAACCGGTCGCCCGCCGCGTGGCCGGCCGAGTCATTCACGAGCTTGAAGCGGTCCAGGTCGAGGAACAGCACGGCGAGCTGAACATCCGGACGCCTACGGCACTGGTGCCACGCGTTCACGAGCCGCTCGCGGAGCAAGGCCCGGTTCGGCAGGCCAGTGAGTTCGTCGTACATCGCGTTCCGAATCAGCCGCTCTTCGTTGACCTTGCGCTCGGATATGTCCTCGCAGGTGGTGACGATGCCGATGAGCGACCCATTCGAATCTCGAACCGCATCGGACGTGAGCTGCGCGGGGAAGACGCTGCCATCCTTCCGCACATTCGGCCGCTCGCGCTTCCACGCGCGCACTCTCGCGATCTCTTCAGTCCGCAGGGGATGCGAGAACGTGGGCGGGACGAGGATCCGTCCCTCGCGACCGATGAGTTCCCCGCTCTCGTATCCATGCATCCTCTCCTCCGCCGGGTTGGCGTAGACAATGCGCCCCTCGGTATCCGTGATAGTCACCCCGATGGGAAGGTTCTCCACCGCCTTCTGGAGTGCCAGCAGGGACTTCTCGGTCCGCCGCCGCTCCGTGATGTCTTGAATCGAGCCTTCGCAGTAGGGGGCTCGATGGGGCGGACGCACGATAAGGGCGTGCTCGGCGACCCATCGCTCGGTGCCATCCGGCCGGATCACGCGGAACGTAAAATCGCTCAACTGCTCCTGCGACGCGAGGATCGTCCGTCGGGTCCGGGCGACCTCCGGGTCGGCGATGAACTGATCGAAGGGCTGGCCGGCGAGCGGCTCTTCGCGGCCAAGGATCTTGAGGAGCGCGCGGTTGAGATCGATGATCTTTCCCTCGGCACTTGCGCGGTACAAACCGACCGGCACATCACCAAAGAGCCGCCTCAGACGCCCCTCCGGCTCCCCCGGGTCGACCACGATGATCGGACCCGGGGCCGGTTCGAAGAGGTCATGCAGCCACGCGCGGCTTTCCGCTTCATTCGGGGCGGGCTCGGTGGGGACGGGCGCCATACGCACATGGTAAGCACTGATGCCGCCCTGAGTATGTGAAGAATGTCCCTAAGCGAAGGGAGCCGTGACCGCCCTCACAGGCGGGTTAGCCCTGACGACCGGTTTCGCGCTGGCTATACTCCCCCACCTTCCCATAAATGTGACTGCCGTCCCTTTTTTCGTCTGAGCGAGGCCCATTGAACGCACCTGAAACCACCTCTCGGTTCGCCCCCTCGGCTCGCCTCGGCCCCTACGAAATCCTTGGACCGGTGGGGAAAGGGGGCATGGGCGAGGTCTATCGGGCCAAGGACACGCGCCTCGATCGCGAGGTGGCGATCAAACTTCTCCCTCCAAACCTCGCGGGCGACGAGCAGTTCCGCGCGCGTTTCGAGCGCGAAGCGAAAAGTGTTTCGTCTCTGAATCACCCGCACATCTGCACCCTTCACGACATCGGGCAGGAGACGGTGAAAGGGGAAACCCTCCACTATCTCGTCCTCGAGATGATCGAAGGCGAGTCGCTCGCCTCCCGACTTTCGAAAGGGCCGCTCTCTCTCGACGACACCCTCAAATACGGGAACCAGATCGCCTCGGCACTCGATGCGGCACACAAGCGAGGAATCGTCCATCGCGACTTGAAGCCGGGCAACGTGATGATCACGAAGGCGGGCGCCAAGCTCCTCGACTTCGGCCTCGCGAAGGTCAGTGAACGCGGCGTCATCGAAGGCCTCTCGCAGATCGAGACCATCAACAAGGAGATCAGCGAGCCGCTCACCCAGGCCGGCACGATCATGGGGACGTTCCAGTACATGGCCCCCGAACAACTCGAGGGCTCGGCCGCGGACGCGCGCACCGACATCTTCGCCCTCGGCGCCGTGCTCTATGAGATGGCGACGGGAAAGAAGGCGTTCGAGGGAAAGAACCGCACCAGCCTCATCGCCGCGATCGTCTCCTCGCAGCCGCCTCCGATTTCCACCGTGCACGGCATGAGCCCGCCCGCTCTCGACCACATCGTGCGCAAGTGTCTCGAAAAGGATCCGGACGACCGCTGGCAGAGTGCGAGGGACGTGGCCGCCGAGCTCAAGTGGATCGCCGAGGGCGGTTCGCGCGCGGGTATCCCCGCGGCTCTTTCCTCCAGGCGTCGGACGCGTGAGCAAGCGGCATGGGCTGTCGCCGCCGTGCTCGGTTTGATGGCTCTTGGTTTCGCTCTCGCCTGGGCGCGCCACGCGCCGGAGGCTTCAAGCACGGTGAGGTTCACCTTCCCGAATCCTTCGGGTGCTATCGATGTCGGTCCCCCTGCGGTGTCGCCGGACGGACGAACCGTCGCGTTCGATGCCGCCGATGCGAGTGGTGTCCGGCAGATCTGGATCCGCCCTCTCGACACCCTCGAAGCCCGGCCTGTGCCCGGCACCGAGGGCGCGGTGCGTCCGATCTGGTCTCCCGACAGCCGATGGATCGCGTTCGTCGGCGGCGGCAAGCTTCGGAAAGTGGCGATCTCGGGCGGCCCGCCCCAGTCGATCTGCGATGCGCCCACCGGCGCCGATGGATCCTGGAACAAAGACGGCGTGATCCTCTTCGACGGCACCGACAACGACCCCATCTGGCGGGTGGACGCTAGTGGCGGCGCCCCGAAGACCGAGGTGGAGTCATCGAAGGAAGGTGCTGTGGGCTGGCCTGCCTTCCTCCCCGACGGACGCCACTTCCTCTACATGTCGGGAGTGGGTAGCGACGCTTCCAAGCTGATGGTGAGAGCCCTCGGAGCGAAGGAGGGTGTGGAGGTGCTGCGAACCGCGTCCAAGGTCGCCTATGCCGCGCCGGGTTACCTGCTCTTCATCCGCGATCAGACCCTGGTGGCCCAGCCCTTCGATGCAGCGAAGCAGAAGATCACGGGCGAACCCATCCCCATCGGCGAAGGCCTCGGCATCAATAACGTCGGCGGCGCGTCTTTCTCCATCTCCGACAACCGCGTGCTCGCGTTCCGTTCGGGCGAACAGCAGGGCCGGCGTCTCATTTGGGTGGACCGGAACGGCAAGGAAAGCCCCGCCCTCGTGGAACTCCGGACCTACAGCGACTTCGCTCTCTCACCCGATGGAAAGCGGCTCGCCTTTGACGAAACCGACGCCGCCGGCAAGGGCGATCTGTGGATTCGAGACCTCGCCCGCGGTGTGACCACGCGTTTCACCTTCGAGAAGGAAAGGGAGTTCGCGCCCCAATGGTCGCCGGACGGCCGGAAGATCGTGTACAGCCGTGAAGGCAAAAAAGCGTGGGATCTGTATGTGAAGGATGCGTCAGGCGCCGGCGAAGCGGAGTTGCTCTTCGAAAGCGATGAGAACAAGTTCGTCACCGACTGGACGAGGGACGGCGCCTATGTGATTTTCGCGAGGTTCGGCAAGGACTCCGCCTGGGAC
>JAYUUU010000374.1:0-4674 GCA_043754395.1 Vicinamibacteria bacterium | reverse complement strand
CGCGTGAACTCGCGCAGGAAGACGAGGTTCACGGTATCGGTGGGACCGTTGCGCTGCTTGGCGATGATGAGTTCGGCGGAGCCGCGATTCTCTTCGGTCGGTTTGTAGACAGAATCACGGTAAATGAACATGACCACGTCGGCGCCCTGTTCGATCGCACCCGACTCGCGGAGGTCTGAGAGCTGAGGACGCCTGTCCGTTCGTGCTTCGGGTGCGCGGGAGAGCTGCGAGAGGGCGAGCACTGGAACCTCGAGCTCCTTCGCGAGACCCTTGAGCGAACGGCTGATCGAGGAGATTTCCTGCTGCCGGTTCTCGACCCGGCCGCCCGAGCCCATGAGCTGGAGGTAGTCGACCACGACGAGGCCGAGGCCGTGTTCAGCCTTGAGCCTCCGGCACTTCGCCCGCAGCTCGAGCGGAGTAAGGAACGATGCGTCATCGATGAAGAGGGGCAGCTTGTGGAGGTCGGCCCAGGCGGTGGTGAGCTTGGCCCAGTCGGAATCGCGCAGTTGGCCGCGGGTCACGAGGCCCGACTCGATGCGCGCCTCGGCGAAGATGAGACGCTTCACCAGCTGCTCCTTCGACATTTCGAGGGAGAAGATCGCCACCGGCTCCGCGGTCGCTTGCGCGGCGGTGCGCGCGATGTTGAGCGCGAATGAGGTCTTGCCCATCGCGGGCCGGGCGGCGAGGATGAGGAGGTCGCCCTTCTGGAAACCGCTGGTCAGGCGGTCGAGGTCAATGAAGCCCGTGGGCACCCCGGTGATCGCGTCTTTCGACTGCGACAGCTTCTCGATCTGCTCGAACGTGGTCTTGATGAAGTCCTTGACCGGAACCAGCCCGGCGCGGATCTTCCGTTCGGCGATCGCGAAGATCGCCTGTTCGGCGCGGTCGAGAATCGAGTCGGCCGAGTCCTGCGCGTCGGTGGCTTCCTGCGCGATCCTCGCTGAGGCGTGGATCAGGTTGCGCAGCACCGAGGCTTCGCGGATGATCCGGCTCCACGGCAGGACGTTCTCGAGCCGCGGGACGCCTTCAACCAGACCCGCGAGGTAAGCGACACCACCCGCGCCATCGAGGCTCTGGGTGCGGGTGAGTTCGTTCTTGAGGGTGACGAGGTCGATCGGCTCGCTCTTCTCCGCGAGGGTCGCCATGCCCTCGAAGATGCGGCGGTGGGCGTCTCTGTAGAAGTCGTCTCGGGTCAGGATCTCCGCGGCGGAGTTGAACGCCTGGTTGTCGACGAGGATCGCGCCCAAGACCGTGCGCTCGGCTTCGGCGTTGTGGGGAAGCGAGCGTTCGCCCGAGGTCCCTGGGGACGAAGGTCCGCTCGTAAACGCCGTGGTCGCCATGGTCGACGTTCGTGCCTCTATGCGAGGACGCCCGGGCGGGGCGCCCCCTTCAACTCTCCTTGGGGAGTTTTACGCCTCTTTGGTCACGAGCAGGCGGATGGTGGTCTCGACTTCGGGATGAAGCCGCACTTTCACCGTGTGCTCGCCGAGCTTCTTGATCGGCTCTTCGAGCGACAGCTTGCGCTTCTCCACCTCGAAGCCCTTGGCCTTCAGAAGATCCGCGATGTCGTTCGAAGTGACGGATCCGTAGAGGTTGTCGCCTTCGGCCACGCGGCGCGGCACCACGAAGCGCATGCCGTCGATCTTCTTGCCGAGCTCCTCGAAGACCGCCTTCTCCTTGGCGAGCTTGACCGCGTTGTCCTTGCGCTCTTTCTCGATGCGCGCTTTGTTCTGGGGGGTGACCGCGAGGGCCTTGCCCTTGGGGAGAAGGAAATTCCTGGCATACCCCTCGGTCACGTTGACGACATCGCCGCGGCGTCCGAGAGACTGCCAATCCTCACGAAGAATGACTTCCATGTTGTGATTTACCTCAAAAGTGAATTTAGCGAAGGTTTAGCTCGCGGGCGGAGCCGCGGGAGTTTGATCCGTGAAACGGGCCCGGAAATCGAACCACTGATCGAAAAGACCGAGGAGGGAAAGCATGATGGCCCACGGCCCGAGGAGCGAGGCCATGACGAGAAGCGCGCGCATGAGCGGGCTCGGGAAGATCCGGGCGAGCGCGAAGCTCAGGACGGATACGCCCTGAATGAGAAAGAGGAACAAGGTGACCACGAGACCGTTCCAGGCAAGGGTTTGCCGATCCTCCACCAGCAGAAGGCCGCCCGACACCACGAACGCCACTACGAGCGCCATAGGCCAGCGGAACATCAAGAGCTCGTTCGGCGGAAACCCGCTCTTCGGGTTCTTCGACAAGACACGGCCAAGGGCCACCGCGTTCAGGGACACGATGGTGGCGGCCGAGATCACCGAAAGGGACGGGTACAGGGACACAATGCCGCTCCGCACTCGTTCGATGGTGGCCTTGGCTTCGCTGGGCTCGATGGCGGCTTGAGTGGCCCACTGATCGAAGGCGGCCTGAACCTGAGGGGAGCGCAGGGTCGCCTCGATGGGACCGGTGCCTTCCGCGAAGCCTGCGAAGAGCGCCTCGCTCGCGAGAATCAGGAAGCCCGCGGCACAACCCGCGATCACGCTCTTCCGGCGATCCAGGACTTCGCCGGCCACAAGAGCCCACACGCCGAAGAGAACGACGAAAGCCACTGCGGCCTGCACGGAATCGATAATCGACAACAAAAGGATCGAGGCGAGCAGGGCGAGGCCTGCGTGAGCGAGCCGCCCCGAGGTTCGCACCGCGAGAAGAGGAAGCGCCGAGAAGAGGCCCGCGATGCTGAGCGGCAGGGCGAGGAACGGAGCGCTCGCGGAGAATCGCGGCAGGAGGAACAACACTCCTGCCATGACCCCCGCGAGCAGCGCGAACGTCATTGCTGAGAGTGGGGCCGAGGCCGAAGACATAAGGGACGCCCCGGCTACGCCCGGCTACTCGGTCGAGTACGGGATGAGCGCCATCTGTCGGGCGCGCAGGATAGCGGTGCGGACCTTGCGCTGGCACGGCGCGCAGGTGCCGAACATGCGGCGTGGCAGGATCTTCGCGCGCTCGGGGATGAACGCGAGGAGAAGCTTGGTGTTCTTGTAGTCGACGTAGTCGACCTTTTCCGAACACAGCTTGCAGGTCTTGCGACGGCGGAAGAATCCGCCCTTGCCGCCGGCCTTGTCCTTGTCCTTGCGCTCACCGCGTTCGCCGCCGGGACCGCGGCCTTCGCCGCCCCGGCCTCTGAATTCAGGCGTTTCCATATCGCTCATTGCGCACCTCCCTCGAAGGCCCGGTCTTTCTCACGAACGCTCGCGCGCCGCGTCGACTCCTTCTTTCCACGAATGGTCTTCTTGCGGTCGGCCTTCTTCATCTCGGCGTCGATGCGGATCGCGAGGAAGCGAAGGATGCCGTCGGTCACTCTCATGCGTCGCTCGACTTCGCTGATGGAGCTGCCGGGAGCGTTCGCGATCATCAGCACGTAGCTGCCTTCGCGATTCTTGCCGATCGGGTAGGCGAGGCGCTTCTTGCCCCACTTTTCCACCTTCTCGACGGTACCGTTTTCTTTTTCGATGAAACCCTTGACGGTTGCGGTCAGGGTATCAACTTCGGGTTCACCGAGGTTCTGTTCGGCGATGAACAGAATCTCATACTGTCTTTGACTCACGTGTTTCTGATCTCCTTATGGATCAAATGAAAGAGCTGCTTTTGCTTTGTGGCTTCGAAGCCTTCCTGGCTTCGGCTGGCTACTCGCAGCAAGGAGGGTTTGTTTTTAGTGCGGCCGGTGATTTTAGCCTAGGTTTGCCGGTTTCTGCCTTGCCCGCGGACCGCTTCATTCGGGTTGAGCCAAAGCGCCGTTGAACGTGTTCATCGCCGGTTCGACTCCATTCTCGACCAGGGCGGACATGGCGTCGGCGCCTCGGGAGACCATTTCCTGGACCCGCAGGATCTCGTTGTCGGCGAAATCCGAGAGGACGAATCCGGCGAGATCCAGAATGGGCTCGGTGGAACCGATCCCGAACCGAAGCCTCGGGAACTCCTCGGAACCAATCGACTCGATGATGGAGCGAAGTCCGTTTTGCCCTCCATGGGACCCGCGAGGGCGGATCCTCAACGATCCAAGCGGCAGGGCCACGTCGTCAGAAACCACCACCAGACTGTCGGGTTCGATGTTGAACCATCGAAGGGCCGCCTCGACGACCGGGCCGGACCGGTTCATGAAGCTTTCCGGTTTCATAAGCACCACGCGCTCGCCGGCGATCTCGGTTTTCACCGCCCAGGCGTCGTCGATGCGTTCCCTGACGCCGAGGGGCAGCCTCTGAGCCAGCTCGTCGATCACCATGAACCCGGCGTTGTGCCGGGTTCGCCGGTATTTTTCTCCGGGATTGCCGAGGCCAACGATCAGACGCATGGGCCCCTATTTCTTGTCTTTCTTGACGTCCTTTCCTGCGGGGGCGGCAGGCGCCGCCTTGCCAGGAGCAGCCTTTGCACCCGCGGCCGCTTCGCCCTCCACGGGAGCCTTGCCCTTCTTCGCGACTTCGGGCTCGGCCGCGACGGCGGCGACGTCAGCCGTGACCGCGGCTTCTTCCTCGTGCTTGGTGACGACATGGGCCACGAGGAGGTCACCTTCGGTGAGTGCCTTGACCTTGGGCGGCATGGGCACAGCGGAGACGCGCACCTCGCCACCAATCTCAAGGGCGGTCACGTCGATCACGAACTTCTTCGGGATGTCGAGGGGAAGGCACGAAA
>JAYUUU010000373.1:0-2149 GCA_043754395.1 Vicinamibacteria bacterium | reverse complement strand
AGGGCGGCCAGGAATTCGCGGATCTCGGCGGGCTTGATCACGAGGGGCGGCAGAAGGCGCAGGACCTTGTCGCCCGCCTTGATCGTGAGGATGCCTTTCTCCTTGAGACCCTTCACCACAAGCGACGCGTCGCCCTTGAACTCGACGCCCTGCATCAGACCCATGCCGCGAACGTCCACGATCTTGTCTTTGTGCTTTCGCGCGATCTTCTTGAGGCCCTTTTTGAGCTGCTCGCCCTTCTTCGCCACGGACTCGACGAATCCGGCTTCGGTCAGACGATCCAGTATGGCGTTCGACGCGGCGGCGCACACCGGGTTGCCACCGAAGGTGGAGCCGTGGTCGCCGACATGAAGTTTCGAAACATGCTCTTCGCGAAGCAGCGTGGCGCCCATGGGCAGACCTCCACCCAGAGGCTTCGCCACGGTCAGGATGTCGGGAAGGATGTCCGCATGTTCGTACGCGAACATCTTCCCGGTCCGGCCGAAACCACACTGGATCTCGTCCACGATCAGGAGCGCGCCGCGTTCAGTGCAGATGCGCCGCAGGCCCTGAAGGAATTCGATCGACGCGGGACGCAGGCCGCCTTCGCCTTGAACCGGCTCGACCAGGACCGCCGCGGTTTTCGGACCGACCCGCTCGGCGACCGCGTTCAAGTCGCCCCAAGGCAGGAAACCGGTGTCCGGCAGAAGCGGGGCAAAAGGCTCGCGATACTTCGGCGTCCACGTCAGCGACAAAACTCCCATGGTTCGGCCGTGGAACGAACGATCGAACGCGAAAAGCTCGGTGCGGCCGGTGTCGTTGCCCACGCGGCGCGCGAACTTGATCGCCGCCTCGTTCGCTTCGCTTCCCGAATTCGAAAAGAAGACTCTCGACGGGAACGACATCGCCACCAGGCGCTGAGCGAGCCGCGAGGTCGGTTCGGAGTGGTACAGATTGGAGATGTGCATCAGCTTCCCCGCCTGATCGCGGATCGCCTTCACCACCGCGCGATCTCCGTACCCCAGACCGTTCACCGCGATGCCCGCGCAGAAGTCGAGGAAACGACGGTCGTCGCTGGTCCAAAGGGTGGAGCCTTTGCCGCGAACGAGAGTGATGTCCCGGTCGTAGAGGGGAAGGAGAGCCTGACTCATGGGTGTGTCGCCAACTTTCATTTGAGGGATATCTGAGTTCCGGGAAAGCCGTCCGAGAGACGAGCGCGGCCCGCGATGATCACAACCGGGATGCCGGAGCGCGCCGCATCCAGAGCCATCCGCACCTTCATGGCCATCCCGCCGTGAATCGCGCCGTCCCCGGTACGTTCGTTGACCTGGGTCTCGTTCAAGTGAGTCACAGCGGCGCCATCAAGAATGACGCCGTCGACGTCGGAGAGAAAGATCAGGGTCTGCGCGGTGATGACCCGGGCGATCCACTGCGCGGCTTCATCGGCGTTGACATTCACCGCTTCACCCGAAGGGCCTCCCGAGACTGGAGAGATCACCGGTGTGAACTTCGCCGCCCACAACGCCTCGAGAACCGCGGGATTCACGCGATCGGGCGTTCCCACCTGTCCAAGGCCCTCGACGAGTGCCGCTTCGATCAGTGCTCCGTCGCGGCCGGAGATACCGGCCGCGGGAACGCCGGCGCGAACGAGACCTCCAACCAGGGCCTTGTTCATCGTGCCGCTCAGGACCATCTCCACGACCTCCATCGCCTCGGGCGACGTCGCACGACGCCCGTCGATGAACTTCGATTCGATGCCGAGCTGTTTGAGCAGACGTTCGACTTGCCTCCCGCCGCCGTGCACCAGCGCCACGTCGCCGTCAAAGGCGGTGATCTCGCGGGCGAGTGGAGCGATGAGCTTCGGATCCTCGAGCGCCGGTCCACCGATCTTGTAGACGCGCCGCGCGCGCGCCATCAGAGGAGACCCTCCGTCTCGGGAAAACCGAGGGCCACGTTCATGTTCTGAATCGCCTGCCCCGAAGCGCCCTTCACCAGATTGTCGAGGGCCGAGACGACGATCGCGCGGCCTTTAGCTCCTTCGTGAACCGAAATCAGGCACAGATTCGTGTGGTTCACGTCCTTGAGTTTCGGAGCCTGTTCAACCACCTGCACGAAGGGGGCGCCCGTGTAGTACGACTCGAGGGCGAAACCAAGCTCCGCGACCGGGCGG
>JAYUUU010000372.1:0-5219 GCA_043754395.1 Vicinamibacteria bacterium | reverse complement strand
TTCTTCCGTGAACTGGGCTTCGACCTGTGGGACGTTGGCATCGTGTCGTCGACCATCGGGACTTTCGGAATCATGATCGGGACCGTGATTGGCGGTTTGATGACCACGAGCCTCGGCCTGGGGCGCGCTCTGTGGATCACGGGATTCCTCCAGGCCTTTTCGAACGCGGGCTACGCGTGGGTCTCCGAGTCGGGCCCCGTTTCCTGGATTCTCTATGCCGCGACCATCTTCGAATACATCGCGAGCGGACTTGGGACCGGTGCCTTCGGTGTTCTGCTGCTTCGCCTTACTGAAAAACGCTTCTCGGCTACGCAGTTTGCGCTGCTTTCGAGTCTGTTCTCTCTGCCTCGGATCTTCGCCGGGCCGCCCTCCGGGCTCCTCGCGGACACGCTCGGCTGGACGAACTTTTTCCTCCTCACGATTGTGATGGCGATCCCCGGCATGGTGATGCTGTCGCGCTTCGTCCCCTGGAGTCAGCGCGAGCTGCGGTTTGAAGTGCCCGAAGGTGAGCCTCCGGCATCGACGATGGACGGCCGCGCCCTGAGGCGTCTCACCGCGGTTTTTGGCTTGATCTCTTCAGTGCTGGCGGTTGCGACCCTCGCCGCTCTCGAGGCGATCAAGGCCTATCGGAAGGACGCCACGTTCCCATGGATGGCCGAGGTTATGAAGATCGTGAATCCTTCCACCGTCGGCGACTGGCTGTCGCTCGTGGGCGCAGTCGCGTCGGGTCTTGTTCTCGGCCTAACCCTGGCCGCGATCCGGCTGACCCGGTTCAAGGACCGCGTGAAAGCGTAAGGCGGTCCACGGTCGCCCGCTGGCCGGCCCCGACCGTGATGGACAAGACGTGGATTCCGGACTTGAGTGAATCGCCGGGTGCTCGCAAGAGGACATCGCTCAGGGCGTCCGTCATTTCCGCAACCACGGTAGAAGACCCGTTCAGGGACAAGCTCAGCCGGCCCTGACCACGAACGCGTAACCGCACGATCAGGTCGTGGTCTGGGCCCATGCGAACCGGAAGCAGGACCCGGCCGATGCTGTCCACGTCGCGACACCAGCCGCGCTCGCAGGTTCGTCTGTCGCCAAAACCATCGGCGATGAGCATCCGGTCGAGGGCCAGGGCTGATGGATCATCGCCCACGTCGATGATCGCGCTCGGCGCCGCGGAGCCTTGCAACAAGCTGCGACCCGAGACCGCGTCCCAGCGGTCGGGAGTGGTCTTGAAGCGGCGCGCGAAGATCCAGTTCGCCGGCCAGGCGGAAGGTGTTCCTGCGAAGCGTGAAAACAGCGCGGCTGAGTTTGACGTCACCGAGGCGAACGACACCGTATCGTCGCTTGGCAGCAGGCGGAGACGGTATTGCTCCATGAACAGAGCGTTCCACAGCACCATCAGGGTCGCGACACCCGCCAGCACGCGCTCCGGGTAGCGGGCCGCGCGTTCGCACGCTTTCTCGAAGCAGGCCGCGATGCCGGGGAGGAAGAAGGGAAGTGCCGTCATTGCCCGGAGGTTCGGCTCGGTCGTATCGGTGGCGACCATGAATCCAAGGCCCAGAGGAACCAGGCCGGCGAGGGCGATTCTTACGAGACCGCGCGCCTCCGGCCGAAGCTCGACGAGCCCGAGGATTCCGGCCCACAGCAGAGGCGCGCCATAGAGAAGACCATCAGCACCAAGGAGTCCGGTGAGGATGTTCCATCTACCAATGGTCCACCAGGAGGAGCGCGCCAGCTCGTACGCGATGGGGCTGAGAGAAAGTACTGCGGCGAGACCCAGTCGCAGCGCCTCGGGCACACGCGCTCGCCCGAGTGCCGCGAAGACAATTCCCGCGAGCGCGAAGGTAATCGTCGCCTTCAGACTCACATGGCCCGTCGCGTCGATGAACCGCGCGGAGGCGATGACCGCGATCGTCGCGAAGAAGGAAACGACAGCATTGAACGGGCCTCGCAGCTGACGGTCGAGGACAAGGCCGGCGGCGCCCATCACCACGGCCGCGCCCAACCCCTCGAAGGGCGAGCTCGTGGCCGAGGCGATCAGGCCCGGAATCGCGTAAACCACGAACCGAAGGACCAGGGTGCGATCTCTCATGGCTGCTGCCGTAAGAAGACAACGCGATCAAGGTCAATGGCCGAAGGCGAACTGAGACTCAGGACGTTCGCTCCGCGCCTCCAGAGCGCGCGCTGCGCTTCCAGGCGGCTTTCCTCCCATGCCGGGCCGGCCGATACGGAACCCGCGGCTTTGCCGTTGATCCGCACGTCGATGCTCGCGGAGGCGGTGTCGGCGCTTCGGACCACGAAGGAGATCGTGAGCGCTTCAGGGAGGTCGAGAGACACGATCAAGCGAGCCTGCGATTTGAAGCCACGATAGGAACTCGAACCAGCGAGCCGAGGGCCCGAAAAGCCATCGACCACAAGCGCGTCGTCACCTTCGCCTCCCACGTCCACGACGCCGTTCAGATTGTTCTGACGAAAGAAGAGGTACTTCCCGGCCGCCCGATCGAACACCGCGGGCGAGACGCCGTTCCATGCCGCGAAGATCCAACTCGCAGGCCAGGTGGTCGGGAAGCCAACATCGCTCGACAGCGCCCGAGACGACGTGAGGACACGTGCCTCGAGACTAAGGGGCTCATTGGGGCGCGCTTCCTCGGTCTGAAGGGCGCGGACGAGGGTGAGATTCCAGGCGGCTCCTCCAAGGACGAGTCCCGCGAGGAGGGCGGATGGATAGCGACGTACAAGACCCGCCGCCAGCTCCAGGAACGCCGCGAGCCCCAGGGCGAACACTGGCAGCAGGCTGTCAAACCTGCGGCCCGAAAAGGCGCCGCCGCCCCACCAGTCGCCGGTGCAGGCGTTGACGTACGTCACGATCACAACGGGGGCCCAAAGAATGGCGAAGCGCCGCGGGTTCTTCTTCGTGAGGGCGGCGAGACCGGCGAAGCACAGCCAGAAAACCGGCGTCCACGAAAGGAGGCCGTGCCGGGATGAGAAGAGAGTGTTGAGGAGATAGGGGCGACTGAGGCGAACGTAGTCGATGCCCTGAGGTGGATGGGGCAGCAGGTACTCGCCGTAAATCGCATGCCACGCGACCATCTGGGGCGCCATTCCGACGAAGAGGCCAGCGCCCATCAGCAAACCACGCTGGGCGACGGTGCGAATCGAGCGGCGGGCGAACGCCTCGCTCACGAGGTCGATCGCGGGCAGGAGCAGGAACACGCCGTTCTGCCAGCGCACGGTCATCGCAAGACCGAGGGTCAGGCCAAGGGCGAGTGATCCCAGTGGCGAAGCGAGGGCCTGGTGATGCCGAAGGAGAAAGAACGCCGCGACCAGGAAGATCGACGCCGGGTGAGACGTCAGTGGGTTCTCCGCGATGTACCAGGGAAAGAACGAGGCTCCGAAGAGCAGCAACACGGCCGCCCCGGAGAGGCGATCACCGAAGTGCTGCCTCAAAAAAGCCTGAATCAGGAAGAGAGCAGCGACTCCATATACGAACGATCCCGCCGCGGCCGCGTTCACATGCCATGCGCCATAGCCGGAGGTATTGATCTCAAGACCCGCCTCCTGATCGTCGAGGAGCGCCGCGAGACCATCCGTGGCGAGGAAGAAAGGTGTCCACATAAGTCCCGGCCCGACCGGATAGCTGCTGCGACGGTGGCCCGTGGCGGTCGGCATCGTCAGGTCGTCGCGGCCTTGCAGGCCGTAATGCTCATACTCGTTCGCGAAATTGAGGTCGTGGTCGCGGATCATCGAACGCGTGTAGACGTAGTAATAGAGGGCGTCTCCGGTGATGCGCCGTCCCGTGAAGTGAAGGTGGAAGAGCGAGGGGAAGACCGCGAGCATCAGGAGGCCCTGGCCCGCGGACAGGCGCCTCCGGGCGGGTGCGAGTGCTTGGAACCTCGCCAGCACGGCGAGGGCGAGGAGAACTTCGCGGATCGCGAACGCGGCGGGTGATGGCTTCGCCGCGGGAGTGAGGATCGAGAGACCTCCCGTGACGACGATCAGGGCCAGATCGGCGGCGAGAACAGCGCAGGCGATCGAGGCGAGCGTCCGCCAGATGCGTTCAGCTTTCACATCCACGGCCATCGGCGAAGTCTATGCTCCGCGGAAACACGCATTTCGTGATCATCGGAAACGGTGTCGCCGGTATCGAGGCCGCGTCCTGATCCGTCGTCTGTATCCGCTGACGGGCACGCGCGTGTGATGCCGCTTCCGTTGCCCGGTGGCCGCGATGCTCGGAATCATTCAGAAGTGGGGCCGCTTCCAGGTCACGGTCAAGAAGGACGCTCGAGAACGTGGCCGATAAATTCAAGCGGCCCGTCATTCCCCTCAGAGCGGTTTAGACACTCGCGCGCGAACTAAACTACGCCCCGGTCCCGCTGCACGGGCCCCAAGGAGAATTAACGATGCCCCGATCCACGAATCGTGCCCATGTTCTGTCGGGTGCGTTGGCCCTCGTCGCAATGGCACTCGTAACGATGCCGGCCGCGGTCGCGCAACAGCCGGCCGTGGGTCTTCGCTTCGACGTGACCTATCCCGTGAGCCTGGGTGCTGGACCCTACGACGGCCGAGTCCTTCTCCTCATCTCGACGGACGACAAATCGGAGCCGAGATTCCAGATCTCCGACACGTCGCTTGATTCCCAACAGGTGTTTGGAGTCGACGTCGAGGGCTTCAAGCCCGGCCAGGCCGCGAGTTTCTCCGATGAGGTGCTCGGTTATCCGGTGGAGTCCTTGAAGAGGATCCCGCCCGGGACTTACACCGTTCAGGCTCTCCTCCATAAGTACGAGACGTTCAAGCGCTCCGACGGACATACGGTGAAGCTGCCGATAGACCGCGGCGAAGGACAGCAATGGAATTCGGCCCCGGGGAACTTCTACTCGACGCCGCGCAAGATCACGATCGACCCATCAAAGGGCGGCCGCATCCAGGTCGCTCTCGACAAGGAGATCCCCGCCATTCCCCGGCCGGGAGACACGAAGTACATCAAGCACATCCGGATCCGCAGCGAGAAGCTCTCCAAGTTCTGGGGCCGCGACATGCACCTGGGCGCCAACATTCTCCTGCCTGAGGGTTTCGATACTCACCCGAACGCGCGTTATCCCCTGGTGATCAACCACGGCCATTTCCCGTACAGCTTCGACGGTTTCCGCGACACGCCGCCGGATCCAAACCTCGAGCCGGACTTCTCGGCACGCTTCAATCTCAAGGGCTACAATCGCATTCAGCAGGAACTC
>JAYUUU010000371.1:0-4145 GCA_043754395.1 Vicinamibacteria bacterium | reverse complement strand
ACGATGTGAATCTTCATCAGGAAATCAATCATGCGAGAAGTCTGACGAAACGCGTCCGCGCGCACATGTGCCGCCGGTCATGCGGATCGTGGATGACTTCCGGCACACGAAGCCGCGGACAGGCGGGCCTACAATCGTCTCAAGGTGCAGGCGAACTCGGTTCTGATGGCGGCAGGTTTGCTCGTGTGGGCGATCGCAGGTTTACGTGTCATCGCGACACTGGCTCGAACCGGGCCGGCGCCGGGGGCGCTTTTGGACCTTGTCGCCTGGCTCCTTTTCCTCGCCGCCTTCCTCGTTCATGCGTGGCCCAGTTCAACCCGCGGCGATCGGTTTCGCGCGGCTCCGCTGGTGGTTCAGTCACTGTGCGCGATACGCCTTGCCTACTCGGCCGGCGGCGAAGGAATGGAGATCGCACTTCTCGTGATGGTCGCGGGACAGTTGCCGGGGTGCGTGTCGGCGAACACCGCGTTTGGGTGGATCGCGGTTCAGACCACAGCCATCCTCTTGGCCCAGGTGTTGACCGGATCGCCGCCGTCGCTCGCCCGGGGCATCATGTTCTTCGGTTCGTACCTCTCCTTCCAGATGTTTGCACTGGGAGCGGCGTCTCTCGCCGAGAGCGAACGCGAAGCGCGCGAGGCCCTTGCCGAGGCGAACCTTGGTCTCGAGCGGATGCACGGCCTGGCGGTGGAGACGGCCCGGCATGCTGAGAGGCTGCGCATCGCGCGTGATCTCCACGATTCGCTCGGCCATAGGCTGACCGCCCTCGGCCTTACCCTCGAGGCGGCGCGACACGTGCCTTCTTCGCAGGTCCAAGGAAAGGTCGCCGAGGCGCGGGCTCTCGCGTCGGCGCTGATTGACGACCTGCGCAGTTCGGTCGGAGACATCCGCGACAACGAGGCCCCGGAACTTCGCTCGCTCCTCGAAGGGCTGGGGCGCAGCGTGACGTCACCACGCGTAATCGTCGAGGTCGAAGATTCCGTGCGCATCACAAGCCCCGAGGCCACAACGTCGCTCTTCCGCATGAGCCAGGAAATCGTCACGAACGCGGCCCGGCATGCGGGCGCCACCGAACTGCGTCTCAGCCTCCGCGCGGTGGGCGATGAAGTGCTGCTCGAGGGCGTCGACAATGGCACGGGCCCCGACGCGAGTGTGGCCGGCAACGGCCTTACCGGAATCCGTGAACGCGCGCGGCTTCTGGGCGGGGACGCATTCTGGTCGACGGGGGCAGGCGGAGGATTCCGTGTGATGGCGCGGGTTCCGCTGGCTCGGCTTTCCTAGCTCGCGCTCATGACGCTTTGATGTGAGCGGCGATGAGTTCGTTCACCAGCTTGCCGTGAGTCAGCGGCCCCATGTGACCCGCGCCTTGAATCATTCGCAAGCTGCCATTGGGAAATGCTTCGGCCATCAGCGCCACGACACGCCTCGCCGCGGCGGGCGATGCTTCGCCGCCTAGAAACAGGGCAGGTGCTTCGACCACCGAATAGGCAGCGGCGGGCGTGGGGTCGCGGATCAGCGACCAGACCTCATAGAACACCTTCCGGCCCACCCTTAGGAACGACTCGCGGCCCGCATCGGTCATTCCCCGCCATGCCCCCGGCCCGTTCCAATAGTCGACGAACACCTCGAACCACGCATCGTTCCCGCCGTGCTCGAAATCCGTGAAGATGGGATTGCTTCCGGCGCGGGCAAGGTCTTCGAGACCCTCCGCGTCGTTTGCGTCGTGAAGAATGCCGAACGCCACCGGGTCGTAGGCCACGAGGGAACGGATTCGTTTCGGAATCCGGCGAGCTAGGGTCACCGCGAGGAGGCCACCGTAGGAGTGGCCGACGACATGGAGCGGTTCGTTTAAGTCAGCGGTGAGATTCTCGATCATGTCGACGTCCAGCGCGAGCTCGAAGGGCATATCGTCTGGCCAGAGCGGATTGGCTCCGGAGCCCAGCAGATCGGGTGCGATGACGCGATGTGTCGGAGAGAGGAGCTCCGCGAGCCTTCCCCACTGCCGCGACGACATGCCGCTGCTGTGGAGGAGCAGCACGGGCGTTCTTGAAGCGGGCGTCATCTGCCGCCGGATTGTGGCACACCCGTGCCGGCCCGATAAGGTTGTCGGCACACCCGATGAGTCTCGACTTTCACGAAGGCCAGCGCTGGATCAGCGACAGCGAACCCGAACTCGGCCTTGGGTCGGTTGAACGCGTCAGCCGCCTCACCGTCGCGCTGGTCTTTCCCGCCAGCGGAGAGACGCGGGAGTACGCGCGAGACAACGCGCCGGTTCGACGGGTGAAATTCCACAAGGGCGACACGGTGAAGGATCGCGAGGGGCGTTCGCTCAAGATCCAGGCCGTGACCGAGCGGGGAGGCCTGCTCCATTATCTGGGTGACGACAGCCGGAATCTTTGCGAGACCGACCTGTCCGACGCCATCAGTTTCAACAAGCCCGAGGAGCGCCTTCTGGTCGGCCAGGTCGATCCTCCTTTGGCCTTCACTCTCCGCCTCGAGGCGCTCCGCCATGAGCATCGTCGACGGCGGTCGCCGGTGCGCGGCTTCGCGGGAGGAAGGATCGATCTCATTCCGCATCAGCTCTATATCGCGGCCGAGGCGGCAAGACGCCTGGCGCCCCGGGTTCTGCTCGCCGATGAAGTGGGCCTTGGAAAGACGATCGAAGCGTGCCTCATCCTGCATCGCCTGATCCTCACCGGGCGGGCCCAGCGCGTTCTGATCCTGGTGCCCGACTCCCTCGTCCATCAGTGGCTCGTGGAAATGCTGCGCCGGTTCAACATCTGGTTTCACATCTACGATGAGGCGCGGTGCGCCGCCATCGAAGCCAAGCAGCCCACGGCCAACCCCTTCCTCGAAGACCAGCTCGTCCTCGCGAGCCTTCGGCTCTTCACCGATAACGAGAAGCGGGTGAGTCAGGCGGCCGCGGCCTCGTGGGACGTGCTCGTGGTGGACGAGGCGCATCACCTCGGCTGGACCGAGACATCGGTGAGTCCGGAGTACACGGCGGTCGAAGCGCTCAGTCGCGCGGCGAGCGGCCTGCTTCTTCTCACCGCGACGCCCGAGCAGCTTGGCATGGCCAGCCATTTCGCCCGGCTGCGTCTGCTCGACCCCGCTCGCTTCCACGATCTCGGGGAGTTCATCCGCGAAACCGAAACGTACCGCGACGTGGCTCGTCAGGCCGCGACTTTGAACGACCCGCAAGCAATCGCCGACCTCCTCGACCAGCACGGCACCGGCCGAGTGATGTTTCGCAACACCCGCGCCACGATCAGCGGCTTTCCGGAACGCGATGCCGAGCTCACCCCTCTCGACCCGGGCGACTCCGCAGCCACACTTCTCCCGAGACTTGCGGCTGAGTTCGAGGCGGACATCGCCGCCGAGGCTTCCGACCCCTTCGTCCCTGACTTCGCAGCGGACCCGCGCCTCGACTGGTTGATCGACCTGCTCCGCAGCCTCGGCAACGAGAAGGTCCTGCTCATCTGCCGCTCGAGGGCCAAAGTCGAGGCGATCGAGGCGACGCTTAGAGCCCGCTACAACGTGAGACTCGCGGTTTTCCACGAAGGGCTGTCGGTCATCCAGCGCGATCGCCACGCCGCCTGGTTCGCGGAGGAGGAGGGAGCGCGCCTCCTGATCTGCTCGGAAATCGGCAGCGAGGGAAGAAACTTCCAGTTCGCGCAGCACCTGGTGATGTTCGACCTGCCTCTCGAACCCGAGCTGCTCGAGCAGAGGATCGGGCGGCTCGACCGGATCGGACAGACCGAGAGGATCCACCTGCATATCCCGTTCATCAAAGGCAGCGCCCAGGAGGTTCTGGCGCGATGGTATGACGAGGGCCTCGATTCCTTCCGGAAGAACCTCCATGGCGGCCATGAACTGCGTGAAACTTTCGGGGCGAGGATTCGCGCTTTGACCCGCGATCTCGAGAAGGCGGACAGCGCGACGCGAGAGATCTCTTTGTCCGCGCTGGTCCGCGATACCACCAAGGCGCGCGAGGAACTTACCGCGCGTCTGGAAGAGGGCCGCGACCGCCTGCTGGAGATGAACTCATTCCGTCCGAGCGAGGCGGGCCGTCTTGTCGATGAGGTTCGCGCGCACGATGCCGACCTGTCGCTCGACGCCTTCATGTTCGCGGTCTTCGACCGTTTCCT
>JAYUUU010000370.1:0-2488 GCA_043754395.1 Vicinamibacteria bacterium | reverse complement strand
AACCAGAAGAATCACAAAGCTCCAGCCGGAGAGAAGAAACTCGAAGGGACGCCGCCAAAAGAGCCGATCCACGATCACGTGCGATGAGTGGCGCGTCGTGGGCCGCAGATAGAAATCGAGGTTCGTTTTGAGGATCTCGAACACCCGCCCGGGAGTCAGGCGGCGCAAGAGCGCCCTGTATTCCTCCATTTGCGAGAACGACCGCATGAGAAACGCTTCCTGGTTGTAGTTGTACTCGCCGTTCAGTTTTTCGGCCCGGCGCAACACGAAGGCGTTGAAGCGGTCCGTGGTTTTCGGAAGGTCCACCCTGGTCGTGCCCTGGCAGTACTCGGAAAGGCCCTTGCAGAAACTATCGGGGCCGAACGACGACGTGGTGGTGAGGCCGAAAAGGACGTACTGCTTCGTGAGAAACAGGGCCATCACGACTGAAATCGGCAAGAGAACCCTCGCGGCGCGCGCGCGCGGCACGGCCATAAGCCACAGGCTCACGCCGAGGACGACGAGGAACGGCCACTGAAAGACGGATCGGGTGAAGAAGAGAAGGACCGAAACCGTCACGAGTTCGACAGACACCGCTTCTCCCCGGCCAAACCGCCACAGGGTCCAGAAAAACCAGAGAATCAAAGTAGCGGAGAGCAGTGTGCTGTCGAGGAACGTCGCGTAGAAGATGGGACCGGGCGAGAGGAGAAAGGTCGCCACGCCGATCAGGGCCGAACGAGCGCCACGAAGCCGCTGCAGCCACGAGAAAACAACAACCGCGGTCGCGGCGTAGACGAACATCCACGCGTTGTAGAGCTTGGTATCCACGCGTCGCATCAGGGCCTCACCGTTGGCGTTTGGATGAACCGCGGCGAAGGCGGCGCGGATCGCGTCGAAGAGCGGGGGCTGGATGTGGTTGTACCAGAGGGATTTGAAGGGCTCGACGCGCAAGTCGCCCACACTCACCGTCTGCATCATGTATTCCGACGTCCAGGCGTGGAAGTACAGATGCTCCGCCGCTTCGTTGCGGAAACGCTCTTCGATCAGAAAGAGCCAGAGGAGGGCCGCCGCGAATACGGCGAGGCGCGGCCAGCGGCGGAGTCGTTCCATCACGGCTGGGGAGGCGCTCCGGCCCACGCCGGACAGGAGGCGTCACGTACCGCCTCGTAGAGCCGGTCGCTTTCATACACACCGATCTCTTTGAAGCACCGGCACTCGCGGAAGCGTTGAATCAAAGGATCGAGACCACCGCGCCTTCCCGCGGGCAGAATCAGGTAGCGCATCCGCGTGTCGTGCAGCAGGAAATGGGTCGCTTTGGTCTCATCGATCGGCTGGTACGAGTCGGTGAGCCAGTGGTTCTGAATCGTGGTTTCGAGGTGATTGGTGAGTGCGGGGATAAAAGCACCGCCGCCGTTCACGGTTTCGAAGTCGCGCCGCGCCGCCCAGATCAACGGCGTGGCTTCATAGGGAGGCACATCCAACACGGGACCGGCCGGCAACTTCAAGAAGGCCTCGTAAACCGGAGGTACCCCGGGCACTACTTTGAAGAAGTCGTTCGGGGGCGCCACGGTTTCCGCTGCACCCAGGGCCAGGAAGGCCCAGGCGTGCGCTCGTCTGGATTTCTCGACCTGGGAGAGGCCGAAGGCGGCAAGGACCGACAGGAGCATCAGGCCCACCGCAGTGAGGGTTTCGGGATGCCGCATGCTGGAAAACGGCGGAACGGCGCCGATGAAGCGATAGAGGCCGCCCGGCTCGCCGAGGCCGAGCCAGAAGAGGATGAGAACACTGACGCCGATCGTTCGCTCCAGCCTCGCTCCTCGCCACAGCGCGAAAACCGATAGTCCGAGGACCACGAGCCCCGGAAAGAGCGGCTCTCCGGTCGCGGGGTTCCACAGACGATGAAGAAGAGTTCGCGAACCCGTGTCTGCCAGTGTCCATGAACCCTTCGCAAGTTCGCGACTGGTGCGGACGAGACTCTCCACCGCGTGCAGGTCCGCATACGCGATGAGATACGGGGCGAGGAGAAGTGCCGCCACAACCGCCGCGACCGCACCCAACTTGAGCCCGCTCATCGACGGGCGACGCGCGAAGAAGATCACCGCGATCACGCTTGCGGCCACACTGTAGTAACCCGAGGACGAGGCGACGAGAGCGAAGGAGATGGAAGTCAGGGCGGCGAGGCCGGGCGAACCGCTCGCGAGCAATCGTTCGAGAGCGAGCAGAAAGATCGGCAGCCAGCCTACGGACAGCAGATTGAGATGGACGTAGTGGAGCGACTGATGCGATCCCATCACGGCCGTGAGACCCGCGAAGACTCCCGCGAGCGTGGACTGTGTCCACGAGCGGGCGAGGAGGCAAAAGGCCCATCCCGAGAAAGCGAGCGAAAGCCACGTGGCCAGGTTGAAACGAACGAGGGGTTCGTCCACGACGGGTGCGAGGGGCGCCATCAAGACGACCGTCCCCATCGACAAGTCGCTCCTCAAAACCGCGTTTCTCGCCGGATGGAACA
>JAYUUU010000369.1:0-6368 GCA_043754395.1 Vicinamibacteria bacterium | reverse complement strand
GTGTCCGACGAAGAATGGGACTCGATCATCGCCACGAACCTCACGGCGACGTTCCGCTCCTCGCAGGTCTTTGGACGGGCCATGCTGGAGAAGGGCTACGGACGCATCATCAACGTGGCGTCCCTGGCGTCCTTCATTGGTCTCTTCGAAGTGGCGGCCTACACCGCGAGCAAGTCGGGAGTGGCTGGTCTCACCCGGGCGCTTGCCGTCGAGTGGGGTCCCCGCGGCGTGAACGTGAACGCGATCGCGCCCGGCGTCTTCCGCACGGCACTCAATACCAAGCTCCTCGATGAATCGGGCCGCGGTCAGGAGTTCCTGACCCGCACACCGCTCAAGCGCTTCGGCCGCGTTGAGGAACTGGCACCCGCCTGTGTGTTCCTGGCTTCCGAGGGGTCGAGTTTCGTGAATGGAGAAGTTCTCACCGTCGATGGCGGTTTTCTTGCGAGTGGTGTCAACCAGTGAAAATCACAAATGTTGTTGTTCGAGACATCCGTTTCCCCACCTCGGCCCAGGCCGACGGTTCGGATGCTCTGAACCTTGGCGACTATTCGGCCACGTACGTCGTCCTCGAAACCGGAACCGGTCTTGAAGGTCACGGCCTGACCTTCACCAACGGCCGGGGCAACGAGATCTGCGTGGCCGCGGTGCATGCCCTCAAGCACCATGTGGTGGGGCGCCGCCTCGACGACATCGTGGCCGACATGCGCGCGTTCTATCGCGACCTCACGGTGGACAAGCAGCTCCGCTGGCTTGGTCCTGAGAAGGGCATCCTTCACATGGCGACGGGCGCGATCCTGAACGCGGTCTGGGACCTCTGGGCCAAACGCGAAAAGAAGCCCATGTGGAAACACCTCGTTGATCTCTCGCCCGAACAACTCGTTTCGACCATCGACTTCACCTACATCACCGACGTCTTGAAGCCTCAAGACGCGATCGAGATGCTCCATGCCCGAAGGCAAGGGCGCGAGGCCCGCGAGGCTGAGATGCGCGCCGATGGGTACCCGGCGTACACCACGTCCACCGGCTGGCTCGGTTATCCCGACGAGAAGGTGCGCCGCCTCTGCAAGGAAGCGATCAGTCAAGGCTGGACCGCTTTCAAGATGAAAGTCGGCCAGAACCTCGAGGACAACGTCCGCCGCGCCGCGATCATGCGCGAGGAGATCGGCCCGCAGAGGAAGCTGATGATGGACGCGAACCAGTGCTGGGATGTGGACGAGTCGATCCTCCAGATGAAGGCCCTGGCGCGGTTCGACCCATGGTGGATCGAAGAGCCCACGAGCCCCGACGACATTCTCGGCCATGCCCGTATCGCCCGCGCGGTAGCGCCCATCGGCGTCGCCACCGGCGAGGTCTGCCAGAACCGTGTGATCTTCAAGCAGCTGCTCCAGGCGGATGCGATCAAGTTCGTCCAGGTCGACTCATGCCGCATGGGTGGCGTCAATGAGGCGGTCGCGGTGATCCTGATGGCGGAGAAGTTCAAGAAGCCGGTGTGTCCGCACGCGGGCGGCGTGGGCCTGTGCGAGTACGTTCAGCACCTCTCGATCTTCGACTACGTCGCGGTTTCAGGGTCTCTTGAAGACCGGCTGTGCGAGTACGTCGACCATCTCCACGAACATTTCGTCGATCCGTGCATCGCGAAGAATGCCCGCTACGTCACGCCGCTTCGTCCCGGCTACAGCATCGACATCAAGCCGCAGTCGATCGCCGAGTATGAGTTCCCCACGGGACGGATCTGGCAGAAGTTTGTCGCCTAGCATGGCCGAGACAACCTCCGAACGAGTGGGATATGTCCGGTGGATCATCTGCGCCCTGCTTTTTGGCGCGGCCGCGATCAACTATCTGGATCGTCAGATCATCGCCATCCTGAAGAGCACTCTTCAGACCGAGTTCTCCTGGACCGAGCGCGACTATGCGGCGATCATTTTCACTTTCTCTCTCGCCTATGCGATCGGCCTCGTTCTGGCCGGCCGCGTGATCGATGGCGTAGGCGTGAAGAAGGGCTTCGCCCTGGCTGTCGGTTTGTGGAGTCTCGCCGCGATGGCCCACGGGATCGCGGGTGCTTTCCCCGGCCTCGCCATACCCACCGTCCTCATCAACCCGCCCTCTTTCGTCCTGTTGACCGGCGCCGCCGCAGGCTTCGCTCTGGCCCGGTTCGTCCTCGGTATCGGGGAAGCCGGGAACTTCCCTGCCTCCATCAAGACCGTGGCCGAGTGGTTCCCCAAGAAGGAGCGAGCCTTCGCCACCGGCATCTTCAATTCCGGTACGAACCTCGGCGCGCTTGGCGCGCCCATCGTGGTTCCCTGGATCACCCTCAATTGGGGCTGGGAGGTCGCGTTCCTTGCGACGGGCGCCATCGGCTTCGTCTGGCTGGCCCTCTGGTTGCGGTACTACCACTCGCCGGAGACCCACCCCGGCCTCTCGCCCAAGGAACTGGCGCACATTCGCTCCGACCCGCCCGAGGCCGTCACTCACATCCCCTGGAAGAGCCTGTTGCCGCATCGCCAGACCTGGGCCTTCGCGATCGGCAAGTTTCTGACCGATCCGATCTGGTGGCTTTATCTCTACTGGATCCCGGACTTCCTCAAGCGGAACCACGGCATCGACCTCACCACCATCGGGCCGCCTGTTGTCGTGATCTATCTCGTGGCGGATGTGGGAAGCATCGGCGGCGGCTGGCTGTCGTCGCACTGGATCAAGCGAGGCTGGACCACGAACAAGGCGCGCAAGGCCGCGATGCTGGTGTGCGCGCTCTGCGTGGTGCCGATCATGTTCGCGTCCCAGGTCAAGAGCCTGTGGCTCGCGGTCGCCCTCGTTTCCCTCGCCGCCGCGGCTCACCAGGGCTGGTCGGCGAACCTCTTCACCTTCACCTCCGACATGTTCCCGAGGCGCGCGGTGGGGTCGGTCGTGGGCATCGGCGGCACCGCGGGTGCGATCGGAGGCATGCTGATAGCCCTTGTGGTCGGGGAGATCCTCACGCGAACGGGCAGCTATTTCCTGATCTTCCTGATCGCGGGCTCGGCGTATCTGGTGGCGCTTCTCCTCATTCACCTGCTGATTCCTAACTCCGAGCCGGCGAAACTCGACGCCTGATCAGGCGGTCCATCAGGTTTATCCGATGACCTTTATCAAGGACGACTTTCTCCTCGAGACGGATCTGGCCCGATATCTCTTCCACGATGTCGCGAAGGATCTGCCGATCATCGACTACCACTGCCACCTTCCGGTCGACCAGATCGGGTCGAACCATCGGTTTCGGTCGATCACCGAGATCTGGCTCGACGGCGATCACTACAAGTGGCGGGCGATGCGTGCAAACGGTGTTTCCGAACGCTTCTGCACCGGGGACGCCACCGACGTCGAAAAGTTCGAGGCCTGGGCGAAGACCGTGCCGGAGGCCATTCGCAATCCGCTGTACCACTGGACGCACATGGAGCTGCTCAAGCCCTTCGGCATCGATGATCTTCTGAACGAGACGTCGGCCCGTTCGATCTATGACCGCACCACCGCAAGGCTTCAGGAGGCGAGCTTCACGACCCTCGGTCTTTTGAAGCAGTTCCGTGTCGCGGTGGTGTGCACCACCGATGACCCGGTCGATTCACTGGAGCATCACAAGGCTCTTGCTGAACGGGCAAACCCCGAAACCCGCGTCTATCCGACCTGGAGGCCCGACAAGGCGCTGGCCATCGAGGATCCGGCGCAGTGGAATGAATGGATTGTTGCCCTGGAGGCGGCGAGCGGAACCGGCATCCAGACATGGACGCAGCTCATGGACGCCCTCGAACGCCGGCACACCGCGTTTCACGAGATGGGTTGCCGCGCCTCCGACCATGGCCTCGAGCGGATGTACGCCACTTCCTTCACCGATCCCGAGCTCGCGGTCTCCTTCGACTCTCTGCGCTCAGGGCGTTTGCTGGCTCCGGGGGCGAGCGAGAGATTCAAGTCAGGACTGCTGCATCACATGGCGGTGCTCGATCACCGGCGCGGCTGGGTTCAGCAGTTCCATCTAGGCGCGCTCCGCAACACCAACGCCCGCGCGCGGCGGACCCTTGGACCTGACAAGGGTTTCGATTCGATCGGCGACTTTGATCAGGCGGCGCCCCTCGCTCGATTCCTCGATCGCCTCGATGACTCCAACCAGCTCGCGAAGACGATTCTCTACAATCTGAACCCGCGCGATAACGAACTCTTTGCTTCGATGATCGGCAACTTCCAGGACGGGTCGGTCGCGGGGAAGATGCAATACGGGGCCGCGTGGTGGTTCCTCGATCAGAGGGACGGGATGGAGGCGCAGCTCAAAGCGCTGAGCAACCTGGGCCTCTTCTCCCGCTTCGTCGGCATGATCACCGACTCGCGCAGCTTCTTGTCGTACTCGAGGCATGAGTACTTTAGGCGCCTCGTTTGCAACCTCCTCGGTAACGACGTCCGAGCCGGATTTCTGCCTGAAGACCGGGACCTGCTCGCAAACGCGGTTCGCAATGTTTGTTTTCGCAATGCGAAGGCGTACCTCGGCCTCACCCTCGGCACCCTCGCCGAGGGCGCGTGAGCGCGGCCACACAGTCAATATCTACTCAAAAGCTTGACAAACACTGTAGGTCTACCGTAATCTCCTCTCCGAGGTTGGACCTGGGCAGCCCGCCCACCGCTTTCCGGCCTCCATCCTTCATTCCAATTCAGGAGAAAGAGACCTTCATGAACCGTCGCACCCTTCTCGCCGCACTCACTGCCCTGGCCCTCGTCGGCAACTCGGCCCACGCCGCCGATGCCCCCAAGGACATCGTCGACACCGCGGTCGCCGCGGGCAGTTTCAAGACCCTCGCCACCGCCCTCACCGCCGCCGGTCTCGTTGACACCCTCAAGGGCGCGGGTCCCTTCACCGTGTTCGCGCCGACCGACGCCGCCTTCGCGAAGCTTCCCGCGGGCACGCTCGACGCCCTCCTCAAGGACAAGGCCAAACTCACCGCCGTTCTCACGTATCACGTGGTGGCCGGAAAAGTTATGGCCGCGGACGTGGTGAAGCTCAAGACCGCCAAGACCGTCCAGGGCGGGAACGTCACCATCGCGGTCGATCCCGCGAAGGGCGTCAAGGTCGATGCCGCGAACGTCGTGAAGACCGACATCGCCTGCACCAACGGCGTCATCCATGTCATTGACACCGTGATCCTTCCCAAGATGTAAGCAGGCCCAAGATGTAAGCACACGGGCGAGGCCCCGGGAATCCCCGACGCATCGGGGAGCCCGGGGCCTTTACTTATTCCTGAATCAGAACGAATCGGCGATCACGACCACGCCGCGCTTGCCGGGCTTCACCTTGGGGGCGGTGTCCTGGGGGGCGGTGTCCTGGCCGGGCTCGAGCTTCTCGCCGCGGACCGTCAGCTCGTTGAAGACCTTCTTGACGGGAAAGACTCCACGAGCCTTGATGCCCGCCAGATGCTTGTCGCCCACGTTGTCCACTTCGCCGACGAGAATGACCTCGCCATTGGTCACGAGGATGTGGATGCCGTAGTCACCGCTTGGGTTAAAGCCCGGGAAGTAGGGGTTCCCAATGCCCATCGGCCCAAAGGCGCTGAACCGGCCGCGCGGACCGTAGCCGATTCCATTGGCGAGAGCCATGTCGGTGGCGGTGCCGTAGCGGGACAGGAAGCTGTCGCGATAGATCGTGAGGAAGACCTTCGCGCGGATCTCGTCGTCGAGCACGCCCCAGTTGAGGACTTCGATCTTGTTCACCACCTGTTTGACCCCGGCGACCCTCGACACGGCCCGCTCGGCGTCCTTTATAAGCGAGTCGCTGAACACGTAGCCGCCCAGTTCGACGGTGCCGCTGTCGTTGACCTGATAGTTGAGTATGTCGAACACACCGTAGTACGGCAGTCGTTCGAGGCTTCGGCGAACCGCCTTCGAGACTTCAGGCTCTGCGGATATCTCCTTACTCGGGGCGGCCTGCACGGCGCTCACCGCACTCAAGGCGACGAGGGAAAACATTGCGATTCTGCTGGCTTGCTTCATGATGACTCCTCCTGGTGACGGGTTGGTGGACACAACCCGGGAGGAGCAAGCACCATGCCACGAAGGCTGTTTAGATCTGCAAGGGCAAGGCCCCCGTCCGGCCTGACGGGACGAACGCGGTGTTATCCTGGTGCGGTATCGCACAGACCCTCGTCGGTCAGCCCGGGGAAACTCGAGGAGATTCAGGAGTCGCTCCCAGATCTTCACGGAGGGCGCACGACCCGTAAAGGAACCCGCACCATGACCCTGACCCGAACCGAGATTCTTCGTACCGGGGTCGCCGGGCTCGACTTGGTCCTCGGCGGAGGGCTCCCGCGGGGCAACGTCGTCCTTATCGAGGGAGAAATCGGAACAGGCAAAACGAC